>PCUD01000014.1:0-10215 GCA_002786785.1 Ignavibacteriales bacterium CG18_big_fil_WC_8_21_14_2_50_31_20
AAAAAGCGACTCTCGCCGCTTCAAATGTTTTCACAACGGAATAATCCTTATTGTGAATTGCTTTCTGTTATTTGATAGTGCAATATATAATTTTTTTTAATAAAAAAAAGAGGAAATAATGAAAAAAATATTAGGGCTGGATTTAGGTACTAATAGTATAGGTTGGTCACTAATTGACAGTAATTTTGAGGAAAAGGAAGGAAGTATTTTAGGATTAGGTGGAAGGATAATCCCAATTTCTCAAGATATTCTGGGAAAATTTGATGCAGGGCTATCTATTTCACAAACAGCAGAAAGAACAAAATTTAGAGGCATGAGAAGGCTTTACCAAAGAGATAACTTACGAAGAGATAGGTTGCATAGAGTTTTAAATATTTTAGGATTTCTTCCAAAACACTATTCAGAGACAATCGATTTTGAAAAACATTTTGGTCAATTCAAAAAAGGAAAAGAAGTAAAATTAAACTATTTCAAAAATGGAAATGACAAATATGAATTTATTTTTAAAGAGTCTTTTTATGAAATGGTTGAAGAATTTAAGAAAGTAAATCCAGAACTATTTTATGAAAATAAAAATGGAGAATTAACGAAATTACCTTTCGATTGGACAATATACTATCTACGAAAAAAAGCTTTATCAAAAAAAATAACAAAAGAAGAGTTGGCATGGATACTTCTAAACTTTAATCAGAAACGTGGATATTATCAATTAAGAGGAGAGGAAGAAGAAAATTCAAAAGATAAGGATAAAGAGTTTGTTATACTCAAAGTTAAAGAAGTGAAGGATTCAGGTGAAACTATTAAGAAAAGTGGAGAAATACTGTATGACGTTTACTTTGAAAATGATTGGAAATATGATCGACAAATTGTAAAGACTGAAAATTGGATTGAAAAAACAAAAGAATTTATTGTTACATCTACTATTAAAAAAGATGGAGATATTAAAAGAACTTTTAAGGAAGTTGATTCCGAAAAAGATTGGCCTGCAATTAAAGCCAAAACGGAGAAAGATATTTACTCTTCTGGGAAAACGGTTGGACAATATATTTTTGAATCACTCTTAGAAAACCCAAAACAAAAAGTTAGAGGCAAACTAATTGCAACAATCGAAAGAAAATTTTATAAAGAAGAAATAATAAAAATTCTAAAAGAACAAATAAAACAACATTATGAACTACAGGATACAAATTTATATAAAAAATGTGTAGAAGAATTATATCCAAATAATGAAGGGCATAAAAATAATATCAGTAGCAAAGATTTTGAATACCTATTTATTGATGATATAATTTTTTATCAACGTCCACTTAAAAGTAAAAAATCAACCATTGGTAATTGCACATATGAAATTAGAGAGTACTGCAAAAATGGAGAAACTATATTGAAACCTTTGAAAGGTATCCCCAAATCTCACCCATTATTTCAAGAGTTTAGATTATTACAATGGCTTCATAATTTAAGGATTTATCAAAATGAGAAAGTAGTTGATGGAAAAACAAAAATTAATGTTGATATAACAAATGACATACTCTCAAGCATACCAGAGAAAAATGAGTTTTTAAATTTCTTAAAAACGAAAGGTGAAATAGAACAAAAGCATATTTTGAAATATTTTAATTTGGATGCTTCAAATTATAGATGGAATTATCAAGAAGACAAAAAATTCCCTTGCTATGAAACCAGAGCTGAGTTTATTAGAAGATTAAAAAAAGTAGATGGAATTGATAATCCTCTAAATTTTTTAATGTCAAAAACTAAAATCGGCAACAGTGAAAATCCGATGGAATTATCAATTGAAGCTCAATTATGGCATATTATTTACTCAGTTAAGGACAGAGAATTATATAAAAAAGCATTAACGACTTTTGCAGAAAAATTTAATATCCAAATTGATACCTTTGTTTCAGCTTTTGAAAAACATCCCCCTTTCAAAAATGATTATGGTTCTTATTCCGAAAAAGCATTAAAAAAATTGCTTCCTATTATGAGATTTGGTAAAGATTGGAGAGAAAATGATATTACTAGCGAAATCAAAGAATTAGTAACAAAAATTCAACAAAAACTAGAAAATATAAATTATAACAAAGAACTTTTCAAAGAAGATAAAAACAATATCTTGTCAAAACAAATTGATAATGAAACACCTAAACAACTTCTAAAGAGTTTTGTCGATTTTAAAGATAAAAACCATTTAGAAAATCTAAACACATATCAAGCTTGTTATGCGGTTTATAAAAGACATTCAGAGGTGGGTGAAATTAAGTATTGGAAAACTAGTAAGGATATTGATAAATACTTAATTGAATTCAAACAACATAGTTTACGAAATCCTATAGTAGAACAGGTTGTTACTGAAACATTAAGAGTTGTTAGAGATATTTGGAACTATTATGGAAACGGTGAAGAAGGATTTTTTGATGAAATTCATATCGAATTAGGTCGCGAAATGAAAAATCCTTCCGATAAAAGAAAGAAAATTTCTGAGTTTAACCTTGAAAATGAAAGGACCAATTCTAGAATAAGAACTCTACTTACAGAACTTATAAATGATGGTGCAAAACCATATTCCCCAAGTCATCAGGAAATATTAAAAATTTATGAAGAAGGTGTTTATCAAAATCCTGAAGCTAACTTTAATCATGTTTCCGAAGAAGATATATTAAAAATTAGAAAACAAAAATCTCCTACTAAATCTGATATTCAAAAATATAAATTATGGTTAGAACAAGGGTACAGATCTCCTTACTCTGGAAAAATTATTTCATTAAGTAAGTTGTTTTCACTAGGCTATGAAGTAGAGCATATAATTCCACAATCTCGCTATTTTGACGATTCATTAAATAATAAAGTAATTTGTGAAACCTGCATTAATAAGAATAAAGACAGAAAAACAGCCTACGAATATATTAAAGAAATGGGTGGTAGTATTGTTGATGGAATCACACTTTTTAATTTAGAGCAATATGTAGCACATTGTAAAAAATATTTTAATAAAAACACTCCAAAACTAAATAATTTATTAAGTGAGGATATTCCAGAAGGGTTTATCAATAGACAACTAAATGACACAAGATACATTAGTAAATTTGTTAAAGGATTATTAAGTAATATTGTTAGAACTGAAAATGAACAAGAGGTTACTTCTAAAAATTTAATTTCTGTTACAGGTGCAATAACTTCAAAACTTAAACAAGATTGGGGGTTAAATGAAAAATGGAATGAAATTATTCAACCTCGTTTTGAAAGAATGAACGAATTAACAAATTCAAATGATTTTGGAAATTGGGATTATCAAAAGGATGAAAAAGGTAATAATATTGGTAAAAGATTCTTTCGGTTACAAACACCTGATGAAGACTTAGGAAAACTGAATAAAAAACGCATTGACCATAGACATCACTCTTTGGATGCACTGATTATAGCTTGTATTAACAGGAAACATATTCAATACTTAAACTCACTAAACAATGAAAATATTAAACGTGAGCTACAATTGGGGCTATTAAAGAGGAATTCTAATGGCTATTTTACAAAACAGTTTATTGAACCTTGGGGTGGATTTATTTCAGAAGCTAAAAATAACCTAGAAAATATAATTGTCAGCTTTAAGCAAAACACTAGAGTTATTAATAAAACAAACAATAAAACTTGGCAATGGGTTGAAGAAAATGGACAATTAAAGAAAAAATTAGTTAAACAAGAAATAGGTGATAATTGGGCAATTAGAAAACCTTTACATAAACAAACTATATATGGTAAACTTAATTGGAGTGCTCCGAATGGAAAAGTTATTACTGCAAATAGAGTTCCTTTATCAGAAATTAAAAGTGCAAAACATTTAGAAAAAATTACTGACTCAGGTATCAAAAAAATACTAATAAATCATCTTAAAAATTATTTAGATGATAAAGGGAATGAAAATTACGAATTAGCCTTTAATTATGATGGTATCGAAGAGCTAAATAAAAATATTATTCAACTTAATTTTAATAAATTTCACCAACCAATTTTTAAAGTTCGTCTTTATGAAGAAGGGAAAAAATTTAGTGTTGGAGAAACAGGAAATAATGAATCAAAATTTGTGGAAGCTGAAAAAGGTACGAATCTTTTCTTTGCCATTTATTGGAATAAAGAAAAACAAAAAAGAGAGTTTGAAACCATACCATTAAACGAAGTTATTGACCATCAAAAATGGAGAGCTACTTTACCAAAAGAAGAAAGAAACAATACTTCAATAATACCAATAAGAAATAATAGAGATTTTCTATTTTCTCTTTCACCAAATGACTTAGTTTATATTCCGTCAGAAGAAGAAATTGAGAACCCGCATAATGTAGATTTTGATGATTTAAATAAAGAACAAATTACTAGAATTTACAAAATGATTAGTTCCTCTGGGAATCAATGCTTCTTTGTTAAAAATGTAGTTGCAAAATCCATTAAGGATAAATTTGAATTTTCTTCATTAAATAAAATGGAAAAATCAATTGATGGCAAAATGATTAAAGAGTTTTGTTGGAAAATTGAGGTTGATAGACTAGGCAAAATTATTAGACATTGGAATCATCATGATTAAACGTACAATATGTATTAGCAATCCAGCATATTTAAGCAAAAAGGATAATAAACTAATTATTAATCATCCTAATAAAAGTGCTGAGGAAGAATCAAAAACTCCCTCAGTACCTATTGAAGATATTGGTATTTTAATTCTTGAAAATCCTCAAATAACAATTTCTCATTCTTTGCTTGCTTCTTTGCTCGAAAACAATGCAGCTGTGGTTACTTCCGATAAAAAACATCATCCAAATGGTTTGTTCTTAAATCTTGATGGTAACACATTGCAAACTGAAAAATTTATTGCTCAAATTAAAGCTTCTGTACCACTAAAGAAAAAACTATGGCAGCAGACAATTACTGCAAAAATTATAAACCAAGCCACTCTGCTCCATAAGAGAGATGTTCCAATTAAGAATATGAAAACTTGGGCAAGAAAAGTCCGCTCTGGCGACCCCGATAATTATGAAGCACGTGCAGCTGCTTATTTTTGGCAAAATATCTTTATTGATATTCCAGATTTTAAGCGTGGACAGGAAGAAGATGCACCAAATAATTTATTAAATTATGGTTATGCAATCCTTCGTGCTATTGTTGCCCGCTCCCTTGTTGGCTCTGGTCTTCTTCCAACTCTTGGAATTCATCATCATAACAAATATAATTCCTATTGCCTTGCTGATGATATTATGGAACCATATAGACCTTTTGTTGACCAAATTGTTGTTGAAATAGTTGAAAATGGTGAGGATTTTACTGAACTATCAACTTCAATAAAAAAACAACTGCTTTCTATTGCTACTGTTGATATTGTTATTGAAGGGAAAAATAGTCCACTAATGGTTGGTATGCAAAGAACAACGGCTTCGCTTACTAAGTGTTTTGAAGGTGAAGCAAGAAAAATACTATATCCAGAGGTGCAATAGTTTTTATAAGAAAAGTTATTAACAATCCATTCCATTTTAAAGGATGGGGGATTATTTTGGGAATTAGCCAATATAAAGTAATGTGGATTTTAGTTTTTTTTGATCTGCCAACAGATACAAAAATAGAAAGAAAAATTTATTCTAAATTTAGAAAAGAACTAATCAAAGATGGTTTTTCAATGTTTCAATTTTCTATCTATCTTAGGCACTGCTCAAGCAGAGAAAATAGAGATGTACATGTTAAGCGCGTAAAAAAAATAATACCAGAAAAAGGCAATGTTGGAATTCTTTCAATAACAGATAAACAATTTGAAATGCTCGAAATATTTGATGGAAGGAAAAAAACAGATGGTTTTATAGAACCACACCAGCTTGAACTCTTTTGAAATAAAGACCCAAATCCACAAAGCTCCCTCTTCTCACAAAGTCCCTCTCTTTTTAAGAGAGGGATTTTAGGTGAGTTCAATATTTTTAACTAAAAATGCTTCATTTTTCTAATCCTAAAAACACTCTAAACCCTTATTATCTAATAACTTAACAAGGGGTCTGCTGTTTTTAAAAATATCAAATAACAATTAGAAAGCAAATCACAACAGAATATCTAAAAGAAATACCAAAAAATAGGCTGTTTTTAAAAATATCAAATAACAATTAGAAAGCAAATCACAACCAAATAAAAGGAATAAAGAAATGAACTTAAGCTGTTTTTAAAAATATCAAATAACAATTAGAAAGCAAATCACAACAAGATAACGATGAGTCCTTAATGGATTCATGCTGTTTTTAAAAATATCAAATAACAATTAGAAAGCAAATCACAACAGGAGGCGGTGTAATTATGAAAGTGCTTCGGCTGTTTTTAAAAATATCAAATAACAATTAGAAAGCAAATCACAACACGCAATGCCAGATGTTGCTCGCTCATCGTGCTGTTTTTAAAAATATCAAATAACAATTAGAAAGCAAATCACAACAAATACTCGTCTCTAACTTTTTTGTATTTTGCTGTTTTTAAAAATATCAAATAACAATTAGAAAGCAAATCACAACAACAAGCATCAAGGTCGTCTTTTCTTAATTGCTGTTTTTAAAAATATCAAATAACAATTAGAAAGCAAATCACAACCAGATTGAGGCAAATGATAAGGGATGTTGTGCTGTTTTTAAAAATATCAAATAACAATTAGAAAGCAAATCACAACAATGCAAACTACCAATATTTTTTTAATATTGCTGTTTTTAAAAATATCAAATAACAATTAGAAAGCAAATCACAACAGTGTGATACCTATAAACATTATAATAACCGCTGTTTTTAAAAATATCAAATAACAATTAGAAAGCAAATCACAACTTAACACTGTCAAACTACCAATATTTTTATGCTGTTTTTAAAAATATCAAATAACAATTAGAAAGCAAATCACAACCCATTATTAAATGTATGTTTGGCAATATGTGCTGTTTTTAAAAATATCAAATAACAATTAGAAAGCAAATCACAACCAGGCTTCAAATTAGAATGTTACACAACTTGCTGTTTTTAAAAATATCAAATAACAATTAGAAAGCAAATCACAACATATCGATAACACAATTAAGAACAAAAAAAGCTGTTTTTAAAAATATCAAATAACAATTAGAAAGCAAATCACAACACGCTGATAATCTAAACGATGCTCAACTAAGCTGTTTTTAAAAATATCAAATAACAATTAGAAAGCAAATCACAACAAGTCTTATAAATTGGCAAGACTTGCATCAGCTGTTTTTAAAAATATCAAATAACAATTAGAAAGCAAATCACAACATATTGAAGATACAAAAGAAAATAGAAAAGGCTGTTTTTAAAAATATCAAATAACAATTAGAAAGCAAATCACAACGGATATTTACGAAACAATAGCCTCAATTTTGCTGTTTTTAAAAATATCAAATAACAATTAGAAAGCAAATCACAACTAAAAGAAAGCTGTGGGTCTGATGGTAATGGCTGTTTTTAAAAATATCAAATAACAATTAGAAAGCAAATCACAACTAAAACAAGTTATGATACGGTAATTGTAATGCTGTTTTTAAAAATATCAAATAACAATTAGAAAGCAAATCACAACTACATACAAAGCCGAAAGACAAATGCTATTGCTGTTTTTAAAAATATCAAATAACAATTAGAAAGCAAATCACAACTCGCTTGTAATAACCTTATAAAACAATTTCGCTGTTTTTAAAAATATCAAATAACAATTAGAAAGCAAATCACAACATTATTATGACTGTAATTGTAGTCATATGACTAAAATATAAGTCGGTGAAAAAATGAAAATAAATATTTATGACTAGCAAACAAATTTCATATTATTTTAATTGCAAGTAAAACGGAAAGAATTGAGCTTTTGTCTATTGATTACGAAAACCAATTAATAAAATCCGTTGTAATCTGTGTAATCAGTGTCATCCGTGTTCAAATGCGCTTGGGTGACACAGATATTATGAAATGAAGGTACAATAATTTGTCATAAAGTTATTTAGGACTATTTTTAATGTTGCAAATGTTATTGAATTCTGCTAATTTTATGGATACTAAAGTATCCACATGGATACAATTGTAGCCATAGAATAAAGGATAAAATAATGATAGTAAATAAATTTTTAAATTATTTGTTTACTTCTCCAAGTATTATAGCCGTATTAAGAGAATTAGACATGAGAACAGTTGGTATAAGTGGCAGAGAAATTTCGCGTTTAACAAATGTTACACATAAAACTGCATTAAAAGCATTAGATAACCTTGAAGCGTTGAAACTTATTAAAAGAAATGTTGTTGGCAAGTCATATTATTTTACACTAAACCGCGAACAATTTATTTATAAAAATATAATTTCAGTCATTTTTAAAAATGAACTTGAGTATAAACAGAAATTAATAGACAACTTAAAAAAATTGAAAAATGATAATGTTGTAAGCTTAATTATCTTTGGTAGTGTTGCCAGAAAAGAAGAAACGTACGAAAGTGATTTTGACCTATGTATTGTTTATCAAAATAAAAAAAATGAAATTGAAGAAAAAATTGGTGTTCTACAAAGTAAACTTTATGAGGAATTTGGTGTTACTTTAGCTCCTTTTTATATAACAGAAGGTGATTTTAAGAAAAAAGCAAACACCTTGAAACCTCCTGTAAATAATATTTTAAAAGAAGGAAATGTTATTTGGGGCAAATCAATAAATAGGATAATTCATGGCTAAAAAAATTTCCAGAAGAAGAATTGAATATCACCGATTCAAGGATTTTAAACAAGTTGCTATTAGTTTTTACGAAGGGCAAAGATTGCTCAAGAATTTGATTATCAGCAAGCTGCAGGATTATTGATAATTCATTCAGCAATTGCTTTTGCCGATGCTATTACTGTTAAACTTAAATCCGAAAAATGTACTGGTGAAAATCATTACGAGATAATAAACTTATTGGAAGAAACTATTCCCCAAAGTAAGGAACGCGATCAATCAATAAAACACTTTAAAATTCTAATTGATCATAAAAATTTAGTGTCATATACTGGTGATATTTACTATAAAAAAGATGTTGATAAACTACTGAAACACTTTGGGCGATTCTTTAATTGGGCAAATACAATACTTGAACAATAATAATTATTTATCATGACAGGAACACAAATAGCATATTATTTTCTTTGTAAGCGTAAGCTATGGCTTTTTGCAAACAATATTGATCAGGAGTATAATAGTGATGTTGTAGCAATGGGGCGTTTTATCTCCGATTCAACTTATGAAAGAGAGAAACATGAAATTAAAATTGATAATATTTCCATCGATTTTTACGACTCAAAAACAAAGACAATCCACGAGATTAAAAAATCGGATAAAATGGAAGAAACACATATATGGCAAGTTAAGTATTACATCTATGTGCTTAAGCAAAAGGGAATAGAAGGTGTTGTTGGTGTAATTGATTATCCAAAATTACGTAAAACCGAGAAAGTTGAATTATTGGATAAGGATATTGTGGAAATTGAAAAGATTGAAAAAGAGGTTAATGCTATTATTGAATCAGCCAAAATTCCAGATGTTATTAATAAACCGTTTTGTAAGATGTGCGCTTATTATGATTTGTGTTTTATTTAAGGATTATTTGTGCCTTTGGAACATAAGGAAGGAAAGTGATAATTAAAAGATTGAAAAACTATAATTAGGTTAAAAAATGAGTAAACAAATTATTCCAATTGAATTGATTGAAAAAAGCATATTTATTATTAGAAGTGAAAAAATAATGCTAGATCGTGATCTTGCAGAATTATACCAGGTAACTACTAAAGCTTTAAATCAAGCAGTAAAGCGTAACCTAGAAAGATTTCCAAGCGAATTTATGTTCCAGCTAAATAAACAGGAAAAAGATGAACTGGTCACAAATTGTGACCGGTTAGGAACTTTGAAACACTCAACAAGTTTACCTTACGCTTTTACTGAACAAGGCGTTGCAATGTTATCAAGCATATTAAAAAGTAAAAGAGCTATTCATGTAAATATTCAGATAATGAAAACATTTGTGCAACTAAGACGAATGTACTTAAATAATAAAGAATTAGCTGATAAAATAAATGAATTAGAAAAAAAATATGATAAACAATTTAAATTAGTCTTCGATGCATTGAGAGCCTTAATTACAACAGAGAGTCCTTCAAAAAGAAAAATTGGGTTTTAATATATTTGTGAAAAT
>PCUD01000014.1:10261-11434 GCA_002786785.1 Ignavibacteriales bacterium CG18_big_fil_WC_8_21_14_2_50_31_20
TGAAGAAGAAGTTATTGAAGTTGATGATGAAGAAGTAAAGGATTTAGAAGAAACCTACGAACCACGAAAACTTCCAAGAAAACCAATTCCAGTTGAGGATATTGAATCAATTTATTGTTTCAGCGAATTACGCTTTAATACTAAATTTTTGAATTATCTTGCTCAAAAAAATATTACCCTTCATCTGTTCAATTATTATGGATATTATAGTGGAAGTTTTTATCCACGAGAACCATTCATTTCTGGAAAGTTATTGGTAAAGCAAGTGGAACATTATACAGACACCGAATTGCGCGTTAACATAGCACAAAAGTTTGTTGAAGGTTCCGCAAAAAATATACGAAAAAATTTAATGTACTACGATTCAAGAAACAAGGACATGTCACCATTTATTCCAAAAATAGAAGAGCTTATTGGTAAAATTAATTCTACAACCGATGTTCAAGAATTGATGGGAATAGAAGGAAACATTAGAGCAAATTATTACACAAGTTGGAATTTAATTATTGACGACCCAATTGATTTTAAAAAACGCGTTAAAAATCCACCAGACAACCCAATAAATGCATTAATATCTTTTGGAAACTCATTAGTTTACACAACCGTTTTAAGTGAAATATATAAAACGCAGCTTAACCCTTTAATAAGCTTTTTGCACGAACCAGGCGAACGTCGGTTTTCGTTATCGCTTGATATTGCAGAAATATTTAAACCTCTTTTAACCGATAGAATCATTTTTGCTTTACTAAACAAAGGGATTATTAAAAAAGAACATTTTGATAAAAAACTTAACTATGCATATTTAACTGAAAGCGGTAGAAAAATATTTTTGCAAGAATATGATGAAAAATTAAAGACAACAATAAAGCATAGAGAATTGAAAAGATCTGTGAGCTATAGACATTTAATCCGTTTGGAATGCTACAAGATAATTAAACATATTTTAGGCGAAAAAGAATATAAACCCTTTCAAATCTGGTGGTAGACACGGATTGCACGGATTACACAGATTGATGAAATATTATTTGTAAGTGGGCTACATATGGATTTATATAAAGATGAAGTTCATAAAATTATCTAAATTTGTATTAACCCCAAATATGCATTAGAAAAGCATTAATGCATATTCGACTAACTCGCTCTAAGCGTTTGTACTATTGTTCACTTAACCTT
>PCUD01000014.1:11456-11951 GCA_002786785.1 Ignavibacteriales bacterium CG18_big_fil_WC_8_21_14_2_50_31_20
TATGTAATAATGGTTTATGATGCAGCTCCAAAACGTGGAGTAAAACTTCTGAAGTTTTTGCGAAAGCACTTAATGTGGATACAAAATTCAGTTTTTGAAGGTGAGGTTACAAACTCTCAATTAAGCGTAATTATAAAGGGTGTTAAAGATATAATTAATAGCGAATATGATTCAATAATTTATTATACTTTTGACTCACAAAAATACACAGCTCGTAATGTTTTGGGAGTTGAAAGAAACGAAACAGATTCATTTATTTAGCAGCTATAAATAAACGCAAAATCACCAAAAATCGTCGTACCCCCATAGTTTTTACATTATTATACATCGACGTAAAAACAGCAACAAAATACTTGTAATATTGCCCAAAAACGTATAATTTGCGGGCAGCTTTAATCGTACTAATGTAGAATTGAAATTATTTCATCCTTAATAATGGCAGGGTATTAGCCTGCCGCTTTAATCGTACTAATGTAGAATTGAAATGATGTATCT
>PCUD01000174.1 GCA_002786785.1 Ignavibacteriales bacterium CG18_big_fil_WC_8_21_14_2_50_31_20
AGCAATTTAACTGAAACGGTTAATAATTTTTCGATAGAGAATCATGATTTATTCCATTTCGCTCCGCTCCATTTCATAAATCATGATTCTCTTTCTACTTTTTTTACTGGTACACTTTTAATGAATAGTGACAAAACAACTCCAAAAGAGCAAACATCCCATTTGGCTTCCCGTTTCACTACTCACGATTGTCGCTCCCTTAACCTATCTCTTCTTTTCATTCATAATTAATTATTCTTAATTAGTTTAAAGTCTTCACCGCTGAGGTTATATTTCTTCATAAAATACTCCTTACCAAGCATAACTCAAACCCCATTAATTACAGAAGTCTCTCCATAGAGTAGCAATTCAAGAATTTAACGTACATATAAGCACTTCAAATTCATCATGCAAGGTTTTTATAGCTTCTGCCAATAAGCAGTCTCACTATGTGCTTACTGGCTCAATCTATATTCTCAGAGAACCACTCATCAACATACTTTCGTAACTTTGCTGATACTTTTTTATTTTCTCTTCCAAGAAGATCTCCTAATGACAATTGGTCTTTCAAAATTTTTACTTCTAGAGTTGCTTCTTCTTTCTCAAAAATAACTTTGTAAAAAAATGATGTTTTACTTTTAACCTTTCCAGAATAACCTCTTATACAATTAGATTGCTTTTTACTCCAAGATACTTGTTCCCTAGCATTTAGCAACGGTATAACTATATCATTTCCCTCTAATGGTGGTTTGGGAAAACGTTCTAACAATAGCTTCTTTTGTTTTGCTTGTTCAAAATTATCCCTATCAATTTGGTGTAAATCTGACAATTGTTTCACTTTAGGGAAAGGGATATTTACACTTTTGCACCTAGAGTGTATTCTTTTTAATATAAGAATGCTCTCGGCATTGTTTGCAGAATTACTTAATTCAACAATAGTATTTTTGCTTAATCTAAACAGCAACTCCCTATTATAGTAGACCAATTGCATCACACTTGAATTTATTACTTCTAAGTGGGATAATAGTTTTAATAAGGTCTTTGATTCATTTCCTTCTTTTGGAATTGACTTACAAAACCTAATAAATTGACTCTCTGAAATATTGAAAATATCAATTTTCAAAAATATTCTACGTAAACTTTCAGTTGCTGGTAAATCAGCCAAACCTAAAATATCTTTCTGCTTTGTTTTTATTAAACGATCTAATAATTCTTTTTGATTTGAAATTTTAAATGATGAATAAATATCACCCATATTTACAATTAAATATGCCATTGCTGGATTGGTTAATAGAAGGTTCTCAAAGTTTCCCCCTAGTAGAATCAGCGTTTCTACAATCTTCCACTGTGATTCTTTAAATGTTTCAGCTAGAGCTTTTATCTTGTAAGGAATAAGATTGATAAAGGAATTGCATTTCAAGAACTTAGTTTGTTCTTGTTCAAATAGTGTTCCTTTCGACTGGGGTATTTTCTCTTCTTGAGGCGCTCCAATAACTTCAATTACTCCTTTAATCAAATTAAGCGTAGGATAAATTCTTACCCAGAAATCACTTTCATCAGCACAAACATATGCTTCCCAATAAGGGTAAGCGATTAGGATTAATCTACCATCTTTGTATTCTTTCGATAAATCAAAAATATATTTACTTTCAAATTTGTTTGATATTGATTCGGGAATATTTCTTTTCATTTTTCAATATCACTAAAACAAATTATCCAAATCTTCAGTTACCCATCTTGGTAAATCTTCATCTTTAATTTCTTCGCTCTTCTGAAATCCAGTTTTGTTTTGCCATTCACCATTTTTGTCTTTATGTGAATGAGTTGTTGCAACAGAAAATGTTGTTTTCTTGTGCTCCTTAAAATCTTTTGTTTCTGCATCATTACCCAAATTACCTATTAAAGATGCTTGATTTAGTGAAAATGCCATTTTTGCCTCCTAGTTACTATCATTAAATTACTTGTATTTTTTATAAAAATAATTTCACGAGTATAATCAAAATTAAAATTGAATTAGATAATAAAATAATTTTCATAGTTTTACTCTCCTTTATAAGAGTATCCATTTTTTTAGCATTAATGTTTGCCGTAACTGATAATTCAGCCATATTGCTTTTAAGCTGATCAAATCTAGTATTTATTAATCCTTTAAGCTCTTTATTGTCACCTAAAATATTTTTTTCAAATGTCTCAAGTCTTGCAATTAAATTTTGAATTGATTGTGTTATACCCACTAAGGATATATCAAGCTTATCCAAACGAGAAGTTAGATTTAGGTCTTTCATCTCTTTAATTAAACTATCCGACAACTTAACTAGTCCTTTAATGTTTTCAAGATAATTTGCAAATTCATTGTTTTGCGCATTGACTATTTCCATGAACTCTTTCAACATTTTATCAAAAGTGTCAACTATTGAAGTTGATATTTTCTCTGCCTTTTGAATATGCTTAATAGCAGGCTCTAAATTTTTTAATTCACTTTCTAGTTTTAATAGTTCATCTTTAATTTTCTCTTCCATAATCCACCAAAAATTCATTGTTAAAATTCTCAATCCAATTTGCATGTATACTTAAATTTAATATTCTCGTTGCTTTTTCTAAAAGTAGCTCTATTTGTATCAGTTTTGTTTCCGTAAGGTCTTTTGTTAATAATTTTTTATATCGCTGTTGTGCATTGTTAAATTCTATATCGTCTGCCAAATCAGTATTCCTGAACGATGTAAATCCCTTAACATAGTCATCAATAGCTTCATCTATAAGTGAAGATGTTGAAATATTATCCTCCTCAATTATAAAAACTGAGAAAGATTTAAGTAACATCAGTGTAGCATTATCTGGTCTTGCTATTAGCATCCTAATTGTTGCACCTCGTAAATGTTTCAAATTATCTCTCGGACTGCTTTTCTTATCTGTTTCTGTTGCGATATTTATAAACTCCCAAACCCACTCAATATTTTGATTATTCCCATCTTCTGTTCTGGATGTTAATGAAGCATTTTCACCATTTACTTCATAATCCTTGCGAGCATATTTTGAGTTAAAATAAAGATCGATATATTGCTTTAATTCATCGTTCCCATTTTTCCCAGTTCCAATAATGCATGCCCCTTTCATCGCATCAATTGCTTCTCTTCTCTTACTTTTTATCTCTTTATATATAAAACTAATAAGGTAGTTAAGTGCTTTCCAGATGATACTATCCCCTTCAATTGAATCAATGTTTGCAATAATGTCCTCGGTTCTTTTCTCAGATTGATATTTTCTAACAAATCTTCTCAGATATTCTTTGTATTCATCCTTTGTTTTTTTAGTCGCATAAATTGTAAAAGTAGAAGTTCTAGAATCCACTGTATAATCATCAATAACCCCTATTGTTGCAAGTCTATAAATTGCTTTTTCTGTATCAGCTTTATTACGTATGCTGTTATAAATAAATTCTAAATATTTATAGTTATTGGAGTAATTATTATTTACTTGTTGAGTAAACACGTTTTGCAAATCAATAGGTGTTTCTAATTCTTCTAAATACCAATTTTCAATTCTTACAACAAATTCATTAAAATTATTAGTTTCTTTAAATAGTACTTCAATAAATGATCGTTGGTAAAGTGCATCAGTATTATCATTTAGCAAAGTTTTTATAACTTCTGCCTTTTTTGCCATTTCAAAAAAATTACTAAACCCAAATGTCATTTGAAATTTTTCATTTATCTCAGTTTTTTCAAGTTTCTTTTTAATTGAAAGCTTCGGTAAAGCAGCCTTATTCAACCATATAACTAAATTTATTCCCAGTGGCAAATTGATTAATAAATCTTTTACAATTTCTTGACATTCTCCTTGCTGATTTTGTGTGCAATCATAATTAAAAACTCTTGTATGTAAGTTTAGCTTGCCACATCCACCCCCTTTATAATTTAAGGCTAATTTTAAATCATTCGTGATTGAGAGGGAGAGGGAGCTAAAATTTTCTTTTAAAACATTTTCTATATATATCAGATTGGTTATTTTAATATCTTCAAACAACTCCTTTAATATTGTGATTTCTTTACTTTCTCCCTTAAAGGAATTATTGTGAAAATCTAGTTGTATTGATTTATCAATATCATCATTTAATTCAAAATTTTGTTGATTAAATAGAACATAAGAAATTGCTAACTTGCCATCACGACCAATACGTCCAGCTTCTTGAACAAAACTTTCTATTGACGATGGGTAATTAAAATGAATTGCATATCGAACATTCGATTTATCAATACCCATTCCAAATGCTTTTGTGCAAACCAAAAGATTTAATTTATTATTTATAAAATCAGTTTGGTTTCTTATATTATCCTTATCTATTTGTTTGGCTATATCATCATCATCATCACTAGCACCAATAAATGTATTAGCATTTTGCTTAATTATTTGTGGAAGATTATCATAAACACCATTTGAAAATGGATGCATAGCATATTTATCAGTTACGCCTAAAACCCAAGTTCTGTGTGGTGTAAATATTAACCCAGCGTTTTTCCCCCCATCAAAAAATGTATTTGAATCATAATTGTGTATTTTAATAGCTTCATATAAAGCCTCACTTGACACTTTTTCACTTGAATTTATACCAGTATATAATGATACATTAGTGATTTCATTATTCATTTCTCCAATATGTGTTGATATTGTTTGGAGCAATTTTGCTAAATAATCTTGCTTAAATTTGCCAGTGCGTTTAGTTATTTCTTTTTTGTATTCTGAGTTATTTATAGAATCTTGGCGAAGTGGGACATCGCTTAATTTAACCTCTTCTATCCTATATTGAATTTCAACTCTGTTTGTAGTTTCAAATTTAATTATTGCTTCTTCTTTTAAAATATCATCATCACTAACGGATAATTCTCTCTGAACATCAGCTAGCACATCATACGATGCTGTTGCAGTAAGTCCAAATAGTGGGAGCTTTTCTAAGTTTGCAGTTTTGCAAAACCTCATTGCATTCTTACCTAAACTTAAATATGAAGTCCTAAAATCATGTCCCCATTCTGACACACAGTGAGCTTCATCAATAACTGCATATGAAAAAAAGATTTTTCCCTCGCTCATTTTATTTAAGCTATCTCTAAACTCTTCTATTTGAAACCGTTCAGGAGAAATGAAAAAGAAGAGAGCTTCTCCTTTCTGTACTTTTGCAATTGCTTTTTTCCTTTCATGGGTGTCTAAGGAAGAATTGATATATAAACTACAATCAATATAGTTTCTTATAAGTCCATCTACCTGATCTTTCATTAGTGATTTTATCGGGTCAATAACAACTGCAATACCTGGTTGCAGAAGTGATGCAATTTGATAAGTTAATGATTTACCACCACCAGTTGGTAAAAGACCAATTACACTTTGTAATTGAAGAGCACGGTTTAATATTGGTATTTGCCCTTTTCTAAACTCTTTTTTCCTAAAAATATCTTGCAGGAACTTTGTTAAAATCTTCACTTTGCTATCTATTTCTTCAAACTCATCATTGCTTTGCCTAATAGCACATTGTGAGTATTTAAGTAGTCCTGATGTATATAATATTCTTTTTTTTCTTGGTGAAAAAGAAGAACGAATTTCTGCAAAGTGATTTATTGTTTTACCAAACTCGGAGATAGAAGAAAGACCTTCACGTTGAAGTATGGAAATATCAATTACTAAATCATACTTAGAATTATCATTCTTGAATTCATTAATAAGTTTAATGTCATTTGAAATATTTTCATTAAGTTGAGCTGTAATGAATTCTTCAGTTCTATATACTTGTATTTCCAGTTCTGGTAACTTATCTTCATCATCCTGTAGTTGTAACAATGCTTCTAGAGTTGCCATAAAATCTGTTATTGCTAAATATCCACAAGGCACATCCCTTTCTATAATTGCTATCCGCCACTTTTCTGAATTTAATTTTAGTTTTCCTCTTAATAAAAATTCAATTAGCGTCTTCTGGATACGGGCAATAGCAATTGGAGATAATATTAGTTGAAGAGATGTTAATCCTTCTTCTGTTTCATAAATTGGATTAGTATAATTTTTCTCTGTTTCAATTAGATAACTATGCGATAAATACTCAGTAAATGGTTCTATAATGCTTTGAGCTTTATTCCATTCATGCGTTTTAATTCTTATGGTTTCCCAATTAAAATCATTTGCTTTTTGGTCTCTTCTGTTATCTAGTTCCATTTGGGCTGGTTCCAAATGATGTCTACCATCTACTTCAAAGATTATTCCCTTTTTAAAAACTTCATCTGAAGCATAGGGTAGTTCGAATGAAAAATCAACTCTTTGAGCATAAAAGTTTTTGTCTGTAGAATTGGTTGCAACGATTGTTCCAAATTCTCGCTGTAACTCCACTAATTGAGTTAATGATTTGGTTTCATCGTGAGATAGGATATTAAGAAAGAAATCTTTTTCATAATAGCTTTCTAATTGTATTAATAATGTTTCAGAATTTGAAGCATTGAATCTTGGGTCAACTATAAACAAAGCTCTGTATAGATTTTCAATAAAGGTGGGTTCAGTTTGTGTAAGTTCGTTTTTATAGGTACCAAGTTCAACAGATGGGTTAAATAGTTGAAATGTATCTCTAAATTTGTTTTCCAAATCCAATGACAGTAATGTCGGTAACCCTCTAACAATAATATTATTAAGAATGGAGAGAGTTGAATCCTTATCCAGTATTTCAATTTCTTCATCTAAAGAAGAATTTAATTCAAAATGGGAAAGCCAATTAAATAGCGTAGTTACTTCAGCCTCTGAGCATGATTCAGAATCAATCAGTGATTGCTTCAATGAATGAATAAGAAAGCCAGCTTGGAGTTGCATAAACCCTCAAATTAAAAATTATTTTTTTGCACTATTGCAGAACTCATAAAATCCAAGAATCTTTTTATCTTTGTTTTTTACTTCAATTACATTTAGTATAAGAACCACTTTCGTCAACTTTTAAAAATCTATTTTTCACCGATTGCTTCTGAGATAGTATGTGCATCAATATCTTTTAAATTTATAAGAATCTTTTGAAAGTCGACCAATTTTATTAATACTTCTTCAATTTCCATATTTTTTGTTTCATTTACCAAATTCAATGCTTCCGTATACATACCTGCTCTTCTCATTAAATCTATTGTAATTAACTCTGTTGCTCCTTTTTGTTGTTGAAATTCTTGCGATAGAATCTTTGCGGTTCCAAGTAGTTTAATCGCTCTCATCCGAAATAGTCTTGCGATTTTATCTTCTTTTACATCGTCACAAATCCAAGCAGCATGAATTGAGCTTCGTGCTGAATTTGAGTAATAATTCATTTTTTGCTGTATAAATGATAATGCCAAAAATGATGAAGCTAATTGTGGAATATTTTTGTTTGCAATTATATTTTTATATTCTTGAGACTCAATTATTACAATTGCATCATCATTTTTTTCTGATAGATTGGATGAGCAATAATTACATGAAGGACAACGGTGAATCCAAGAATCTATTGTCGAACGTTCCATTTCAGGAGCTCGTAAATCTAAATCATTAGATCCCATAGAATTTGTACTTAGGACAAGTGTTTGCTGACTTTTAGTTCCACAAACATAACAACTAAACTCTTTCTTAATACGCATTGTCATTTATAAATAACTTCCTTTTATTTCAACAAGCCAATAGAACATATTCTAATCAAAATAATTCGACTAAAATTGATTTATTTTTTCAAATAGATTAATTATCTCAAATTTATTTTTAAATTTTGAATAAATTTCATCTTCTTTTCCTCTTACATTTCCAACAAATTCTATTTTGCCTCTAAGTGATACTTCAAAATTATGCGATCTACAAATTTTTGTTTTTGCTGATTCAAAATAACGCCTACTGGCTTCTTTCTTCCCGTAAGTTTCCCAATTATACAGTGCAGCTCTTATTCCTCGTATATACTTTCTGGTTACATTTATTTTTTCATTCACTGTAATTCCAGTGACTGATTGTCTGTGTCGCTTTTTTAGTACTCTATATTTCTTTTCATTTAACCTAAAACCTTCACTTTGTATTATTCCATTTATATCGTTTTTTAATTGAAGTTCAACTATTTTATTATTTGTAGAAAAAGTCATATCATCAGCGAATCTTGTATAATCTAAATTATGTGAAATAGCTAATTCTGATAATTTTAAATCCAAGCTATAACAAACAAGATTTGACAGTATTGGCGAAGTTGGCGCACCTTGAGGAAGACTTCCTTCAAAGCTACAAATCGCTATTATTTTTATTAATAATTCGTCAGTAATATCAGGGAAAAATAATTTTAACGATTTATTAAGCATCACTGTATTTATTGTTTGGAAAAAATTTTCAAGATCAATATTTATGATACAGTTCTTTTTTAAATGTTGCTTTGCATTCGTTATAATACTTTTGTTTATTGTATAGCCATGTGAAGCTCCGTGAAGCTCAACATTTTTATATAAAAGTTCTGAAATCCCTCGTTGAATTTTTTTTAAATGCCCATAAGGTGAGTATATTATTCTATGCCCACCATCTTTTTTTATAATTTTGAATCTACTATAATCATAATTGGATGGAATATTATCACTATTGGGAGTGCCATCCTCCCAAGCAAGAATTAGCCTCTTAATTTTTTTATAAAAATAATCCATAAATATACTCGTACCTCCGAAATAATATGATGTGCTGGTTATTCAAAAGCCCCCAATCAATAAACCCCAGTGGCAACGCTTCCGTTTATGCATGGTCT
The DNA here is from genome assembly GCA_002786785.1 of Ignavibacteriales bacterium CG18_big_fil_WC_8_21_14_2_50_31_20. Classification (GTDB taxonomy): domain Bacteria; phylum Bacteroidota; class Ignavibacteria; order Ignavibacteriales; family Melioribacteraceae; genus 1-14-2-50-31-20. The sequence continues at coordinate 8,729 of PCUD01000174.1, forward strand.
CCTAGAAGGCAGATATACACAGAAAGCTGCATTGTTTTATTGATGAAGATAAAAACAAGCCTGCAGATAACACAGACAAACCATTACGTCAATAACACTTACGCACACCAATTATTTATATTATAAACTCCACAATAATTTATTGTTAACCTGTATTGGCAACTCCTCGACTTAATCTTTTGTTAGCAGTATCACAACCAAGATTGCCAATAAGCGATGCTTTATTTAAAAATATGTCATTCATTTATTTGCCTTCAAGAAGTTCATCTAACCTATTTTGACAATCTAAATAATCCTTATTGCTCAATTATTATATTGTCGTTTCTGTTACTTGCCTATATATATTTAAAATAAAAATGCGTGGAGTCACTTATTCCTACAATCGAGGTTCAACCAAAAACCCACCAAGAAAGAAAAGCAACACCCACGCAATACGTAGGCGTTCTTCATTTCTCTTCCTTGGTTTTTAAAATTTGGTTGATTTCGATTATCTAGAAAGAATTATACGCTAATATTTTATTTGCTAATTTTAATTTATACTTTTATTACCATCCATATTTGTTATCAATTGTGTGTCTGCAAAATAAAAATGTTGTAATAATTATTTTAAAAAATAAATCATTCATTATTAGTTCTGGTAGGAAACCATATAAAACTCGCTACCAGCTAATGTTAAATACAACATAAGTAAATCATCGAAATTTATATTAATATCCCACAAACTCACTCTTTTCATTCCGATAAATTTAAATTAAACAAATATTTTTCAATCTCCAAATGAGTAAACGCCCTTCACTCTAGCAAACAAAAAAAGAAGAGCCTCAATTAAGAGGCTCTTTTATTGTATATTCTGATTGTTGGAATTGCTGTTATTTCAAGAGCTTCGTGGTCTTTAGGTAAATCTTTAACACCACAAGTTTCCAACTTCTCTACTTTGAACTTTGTAATAATACTAGAAGTTAGATAGAATTCATCTTTTGATATTTCTCCAGCTTCAGTTTCAAGTAAGTATTCGAGTATATCTATTAAAATTCTATACTCTGAGTTTGATAATTTGGGAAGTTGATAAGTTTTATACTGGTCTTCAACTTTATTAATAATCACTCTAGTTGATTTGCTGGTATCACGTTTTAACCAATATTCACCACCATCAATTCTATCTAATCCATTATGTCTTAGAATTTCATTGATTGATATTTTTCGTTTATCCTTACCATTTTTAAGCCTATTGATCATTTCGTCAATTGATTGCTTCTTTTCTTTTAGTAATTCAATCTCTTTATCAATAGCTCCGTTATTCATCAGCACAGAAGCCCATGAATCTACTTTATATGGAATATTAATATCAAGTTCAAGTAGTTGCTCTTCTTGGCTTAAATCTATTTCTCCATAAGCCCTCTGTGCCTATATTAGTGAGACAAAAAATACAAGATAACTAAGGTAGAAAAAGAGGGCATAAAAGG
>PCUD01000155.1:0-2169 GCA_002786785.1 Ignavibacteriales bacterium CG18_big_fil_WC_8_21_14_2_50_31_20
ACCGAGTAAGTCGGGGCAAGTTCGCTTCTATATTGATTGTTCTTTTTCTAAAATTGTTTATTTTAATCCTATTGCATTATCCAGGTTTAAGATATGCAGAAAAATATAGCGGTAATATTATTATTATTTACAATAGAATTGTTTTCTCAAGCTACAAGGTTGATTGGACCACCTGGTGGAAGAGTTGAAAAAATTTCTATACATCCCAATAATCCTTCTATAGTTTATGCCGCCGAATACAACGGCGGCATATATAGAACAGATGATGGTGGAGAAACAACAAATGCCGTAGAAACTTATTTTAAAGATTTCCGCCAGCAGCAATCGCACTTCCACCTGGCAAAGAAGACTATGTCTACATATGTTATGGTGGCACTTATATACGAAGTATTGACAAAGGTGCTACTTGGGAAACAATCAGTAGTGTTTATAAAACTAACCTTTCAAATATTTCATTTAATCCATTGAATTCAGATATAATGTATATTGTTCAGAACTATAAAGAAATTTGGAAATCAACAGATTGTGGCGATAATTGGAGTTTATTTAAGAATTTTAGCAAGAGTGCAAATAATATAGTTATCTCTATAACAGATACTTCTATTATATATTGTGGAGCTGATGATACATTTTATAAAAGTATAAATAGTGGGGCAGATTGGTTTAAGGTAATTGAGACAAACGAAACATTTTTCCCAATTACTATTGTAAACCCGTATAATAAAAATTCACTATTTCTTCAGTATCATCAAATATATAAATCTATAAATGGTGGAAAAACAGCTACGCCTATATTAAATCAATCAATAAATACGTTTGCATTAAATCCCAAAGATACATTAACATTATATGCATCACATGGAGACCCAGTATTTACACCGGAAGGAGGAATAATTAAAACAACTGATGGAGGAGAGAACTGGTTCTCTGTTGTTAATGGAATACCTGGCAGTTATGTAACAGCAAATAAAATTGCAATAAATCCTCAGAATCCAGAGGAACTTTATGCTGCCATTGGAGATTTAGGGGTATTTAAGACTATAAATGGAGGAGAGAATTGGTCTCTTTCACGCCTTTCAAATGCACAAGTATTTAATATTTTTATAGATGAAAGTTTTCCGGCGGGGACTTTGATTTCCAGTCAATATGGATGGGGATTAATGAAAACTACAGATAATGGTAAAACATGGCATCAGCCTGAATTTGATACGGAATTTCAACAATTGGTAATATATGATATGACTTTTAAACCAAATGATAAGCAAATTGGTTATTGCGGGGCAAAATTTGGTTTGTATAAAACTATTGATGGAGGAGAAACATGGAATTTATATACAAATCAATTAGATCTAGTATATGAGATTGCTTATCATCCTCTAAATTCATTTGTTGTTTTTGCTTCTGGTGGGCATACAATTCCACCTAGTTTTGGTAAACTATACAAAAGTGATGATAGTGGTGAAAATTGGGAAATGGTTTTGGAAACTATGCAAGATGGAGTAATTAGTTTTGTGTTTCATCATTCAGATCCTAATATTATTTATGCTCAATTTGGAGCTGGGATAAGAAAATCAATAGATGGCGGTCAAACTTGGGTAGAAAAAAATGAAGGTCTTTTAGGAAATGGATATACTTTTGATGGAGTTTTATCACTTGAAATGAGTAAATCAAATCCAAATATATTATACTGCTCTCAAGATTCTCAGCAAGGCGGTTTGTTTGTATCAAGAAATGCCGGTGAAAATTGGGAACAAATAGATTCTGTGTTATTTGAATATACAGATTATGTTCGGCCATCATCTATTCTACTAGATGAAACTAATAATGACAGAATATATGTAGGTTTGTCAGATGGTGGGCAACCACAAACTTCAACCTTTCACAATGGTGGTTTGTTTTTAACAGAAGATGCTGGCAAACATTGGAGGAAGATATACGATGGTCAAGTTAATGTAGTAAAATCAGATAACTCAACTCCAAAAAATATTTATTTTGGGACAAAGTTTGGAATAATGACAATTGTTGATACATTTCAAGTTACAGATGTAGAAGAAAACATAACAACTATATCTACAGAGTTTAAACTCTACCAAAATTATCCAAATCCTTTTAATCCTTCAACAACAATAAGCTATTCAATTCCAGGCAATGTGAAAAGTGAAACGGCAA
>PCUD01000155.1:2189-12146 GCA_002786785.1 Ignavibacteriales bacterium CG18_big_fil_WC_8_21_14_2_50_31_20
CAATTTTGCAAGCGGAATTTATCTTTATAAGTTAAATTATGGTTCGTTTATGCAGACAAAGAAAATGCTACTCATTAAATAAAGTATTTGAGTAATTCCGTGTTTTTTTTCGGAGCTGTTGGTGAAGTAGAATTATCCGAAATAATAAACCACCTATATTTTAAAAATATAGGTGGTTTTATAATACTCAAGCAATAAAAATTTTGGTATAGAAATTACTGATTATTGCACTGAAATTAATAAAACTCAATCAACTAAATTGGTACCAATCAAATTATTTAGTATTTTTGCATTGGAGTTTTTGAATAAATACAAATTTGCATAAATAATCTTGTTTTCCCTCCATATTTTTCACAGTTAGACTTAACATTTGCACAAAATATTCTTTGTAATATTTTGTGGATAAAGTTATGTCTAGTTTAGGACGGATATTAAACGTTGCAAATATTTAATAAGAACCTCACTATTTAATAATAAAAAATATAATGGAATAAATGATTAGTACAAGCAATATATCACTAAGATACGGAAAACGAACTTTATTTGAAGATGTTAATCTTAAATTTGCTCCAGGAAACTGTTACGGCATTATCGGTGCAAATGGTTCTGGTAAGTCAACTTTTATTAAAATTCTTTCTGGAGAAATTGAACCTACTTCAGGAAATATTATAATAACTCCAGGCGAAAGACTTGCAACTTTGGAACAAAATCAATTTGAATATGATGAGTTTGAAGTTCTAAAAACTGTAATTATGGGTCACGAGAAACTATATGCAATAATGGAAGAACGTGATGCATTATATGCAAAACCAGAATTTAGTGATGAAGATGGCATGAGAACTGCCGAATTAGAAGGTGAATTTGCTGAGCTATATGGTTGGGAAGCAGAATCTGAAGCAGCTGAACTTTTAAGTGGATTGGGGATTGACGATGAACATCACTCAAAATTGATGAAAGATATGTCGGGTAATGATAAAGTAAAAGTGCTTTTGGCTCAAGCATTGTTCGGAAATCCAGATATTTTACTTTTGGATGAACCTACAAACCATCTTGATATAATTTCAATAGGATGGTTGGAAGATTTTCTAGAAAAATTCAAAAATACTGTAATAGTTATTTCACATGATAGGCATTTTCTTAATCAAGTTTGTACTCATATTGCCGATATTGATTATGGGCACGTTCAAATGTACACTGGCAATTACGATTTCTGGTTGGAGAGTAGTCAGTTAGCTGCAAAGCAAGCAAAAGATTCCAACAAGAAGATTGAATCAAAACGTGCGGAATTACAAGAGTTTATTGCTAGATTTAGTGCTAATGCTTCTAAATCCAAACAAGCAACTTCAAGAAAAAAGCAACTAGAAAATTTAACTCTTGAGGATATAAAACCATCATCGCGTAAAATGCCTTATATTGCATTCAAATCTGAGCGTGAAGCTGGCAACAATCTTATTGATATAAATAATATTACAAAAAATAAAGAAGGTGAAATTCTTCTAAATAATGTATCATTTAAAGTAGAAAAGGGTGATAAGATTGCTTTAGTGGGACCAAATGATTTAGTAAAAACTACATTATTTGATATTATTACTAATAATGAAAAAGCAGATAAAGGAAGTTTTACATGGGGCGCTACAATTAAGTATGCGTATTTCCCAAAGGATAATGCTGAATTTTTTGATGTTGATTTGAATCTAATTGATTGGCTTCGTCAGTATTCTGTTGAAAAAGAAGAGGCATATATAAGAGGATTTCTTGGAAGAATGCTTTTTAGTGGTCCAGAATCATTAAAGAAAGCAAGCGTGCTTTCCGGTGGTGAGCGTGTTCGCTGTTTGCTTGCAAAAATGATGTTAGCAAATCCAAATGTTCTACTTTTAGATGGACCAACATATCATCTTGATATGGAAGCTATTTCGGCACTTAATAATAGTCTAATTGATTTTCCTGGAACAATAATATTTAGTTCGCATGATCACCAGTTTATTCAAACAATAGCAAACCGAATTATCGAAATTATTCCTACGGGAATTATTGATAAACAAATGTCATTTGATGAATATATTGCTGATGAAAAAATTACAAAAATTCACATGGATGTTTATCACAAGGCAGCAGTAAATCTTTAACAAATTGTATTTTTAACGAGAGTTAAATTTTGTTTTAACTCTCGCTTAAAATTCAGAATTATTTCAAATTTTGCTTTCCAAGCTTTTCCAAAACCCCCAGAACATAGTCAACTTCTTGAATTGTATTTTTAGGGTTAAACGAAAAACGGATTGTTCCATTAGCATCTTCAACACTTTCCCCAATTCCTAAAATTACGTGTGATGGCTTAATTGTTCCAGATGTACAAGCTGAACCTTGCGAAGCAGCTACTCCGTTAATATCCAAAGCCATTAAAAAAGTATCAATATCATTACGGAAATATTCATTTTTAAACGTGATACTTAAAATATATGGTGTATTATTTTCAGTAGCATTTATTGAAATTTTATCTCCAAAAACTTGTTTAATTCCTTTTTGTAAATTAGCATTTAGTTTGGAAGCCAATACATGATTTTCTTCCATTTCGGTTTTAGCAATTCTAACTGCTTCGGCTAAGCCAACAATAGAAGCAACATTTTCAGTTCCACCTCTTCTACTTCGTTCTTGACTTCCACCAAAAATTAACGGAGAAAGGGGAGTGCCACTTTTTACAAATGCAAATCCAATTCCTTTTGGTCCATATATTTTGTGAGCAGATGCAGAAAGTGCATGGACTTTCAGTTTATTTACATCAATTATACTTTTTCCAAAGGCTTGAACACAATCACAAAAGAGAAATTGGTCTTCATTAAGATGATTGAAAATCGGTTCAATATCGTTAACAGTTCCAATCTCATTATTTGTGTGCATTAAAGAAATTAGAGATGTTTTTTCAGTGATATTGTTTTTGAGTGAATCAATATTAAAGTGACCATCATTATTAATTTTTACAAATTTTGTTTTTAATCCGGAATGCTCAAGATTTTTGTGAGTATCCAAAACAGCTTTGTGTTCAATTTTTGAAGTAATTAACTCATTCTTGCCGGATTCTAAAAAATTTGTTTTAGCTATTCCATTAATTATAAAATTAATTGCTTCAGTTCCTCCACTTGTAAAATATATTTCACTTGGAATTGCACCAATAAAATCAGCAATTAATTCGCGTGAACTTTCAATTGCAACTCGTGTTTTGCTTCCAAATGAATGAATTGAAGAGGCATTCCCATAGTTTTCTTTCAAAAATGGAAGCATTGCGTCTAAAACTCGTGAGTCAATTTTTGTGGTTGAAGCGTTATCAAAATAAACTTGCATAATATTTTTTTGAATAATTAATGAATCATTATAAAAATTAGTAAACCTATATTTTTTATAACTTTAAAATGTTAAGTAAATAAACATGTTTTTATTTTAAAGATACATCACCACTAAATATTTTTCTCATGCCTTTATTATCTTGCAAAAGCAAAAATCCGTTTTCGTCAATATCTTCAAAAATGCCAAAAAATTCTTCTTTTCCATCGTTGACTTTCACTTTTTCACCAATCATTTTACATTTTGAACGCCAATTATCTAAAATAACAGAAGGGTTTTTATTTGCTTTTTTTATGTTACTTTCAAATTCATTTAATATTTCGGCTAACAATCTTTCTCTACTTACAACTCTTCCAAATTCTTTTCTTATTGAGGTTGGAGGAACATTATAATGTCCTTCAAACATTGGTTGGTTAACGTTTACCCCAATTCCTACAACAACTCTTTCAATTTTATCACCTTTTGAAACAGATTCAACCAAAATACCACAAACTTTGCGAGTTGCAATTAACACATCATTTGGCCATTTTAAACGTACATCTAATTGAAAAAGATTTTCAATTGATTCGGCAACAGAAAGTGCGGCAGCAAAATTGATTAAATTAAGATTTTTTGCATTAAGATTTTCGGTTAACAAAATTGAAAAAGTAATAGAATTATCTTTATACGAAAGCCATTCTCTACTCAAACGACCCCTTCCTTTAAATTGATTGTCAGCGAAAAGAACTGTTCCATGTTGCGTTATTGATTTATCATTTAATAATTCATCGTTAGTTGAGCCAATTTCATCATAAAAAATAAAGTTTGTACCAATATAATTGGTCTTTAATTTTATATCCATTTCCTCAATTGTAAATGTCGATTTTGACATGATGTTTCTCCAAAAAATAAATTGTAGTTATGACAGCAATAGTGACAATGTTGCAAAAATTTGCGTTTATGACATATAAAATGACATAAAGGAAAAATGGTAATTTTACATCAAAAAATGTAACTTATTGAAATATAATGCGTTATCATCTTAAATCAAAGTGGCACATAGTTTGTTATATAAGTACCAACAAGTTTAATTTAGGAGAATAAAAATGACATTAGTAAGTATAAAACCAATGAAAGAATTTGATAACATTCATAATTCAATTCAAAAATATTTTGACGATTTCACAACAATGAAATCTTCTTATAATGAAAATACTTTTTCGCCAAAAATTAATGTTTACGAAAAAGAGAACCAGCTAATAATTGATGCTGAAGTTCCAGGTGTTAATAAAGAAGATTTAAAAATAACATTGCAAGATAACATTTTAACCATTGAAGGTGAAAAGAAAAATTTATTAGATGAGAATGAAATTAAGTCTTTTTTAACCGAAAGAATTTTTGGTTCGTTTAAAAGAAGCTTTACAATAAATAAAGATGTTGATTCAGAAAAAATTAATGCAAAATTTAATAATGGTATTCTTTCAATAACACTTGCAAAAGTTGAAGAAAAAACACCAACTGAAAAAGTAATTGAAGTTAGATAAATAATTGTGGCAGTTGTGCCACGTCATTAAAGGAGTAAATTATGGGAAAAATTATTGGAATCGATTTAGGTACAACAAATTCGTGCGTATCTGTAATGGAAGGAAATGACCCTGTTGTAATTCCTAACTCTGAAGGTGGAAGAACAACCCCTTCAATTGTTGGATTTACAAAAAGTGGTGAAAGATTAGTTGGTCAACCTGCTAAAAGACAAGCGGTTACAAATCCAACGAATACTGTCTTTTCAATTAAAAGATTTATGGGACGACAAATTAGTGAAGTTAAAAACGAAATTAGTGAAGTTCCTTATGCGGTTGTTGAAGGCGATAATAAAACAGCGCGTGTAAAAGTGGGTGAAAGATTGTACTCGCCACCAGAAATTTCGGCAATGATTCTTCAAAAAATGAAAAAAACTGCTGAAGAATATCTTGGACAAGAAGTAACCGAAGCTGTTATTACTGTTCCTGCATATTTTAACGATTCACAAAGACAAGCCACAAAAGATGCTGGTGAAATTGCTGGTTTAACAGTTAAACGAATTGTTAATGAACCTACTGCTGCTGCGCTTGCTTATGGTTTAGATAAAAAAGATAAAGAAGAAATTGTTGCTGTTTACGACCTTGGTGGTGGTACTTTTGATATCTCAATTCTTCAACTTGGAGAAGGTGTATTTGAAGTAAAATCTACTAATGGTGATACTCATCTTGGTGGTGACGATTTTGACCAAAAGTTAATTGATTTTCTTGCAGATGAATTTAAAAAACAAGAAGGAATTGATTTAAGAAACGATCCAATGGCTTTGCAAAGACTTAAAGAAGCTGCTGAAAAAGCTAAAATTGAGTTATCATCTTCAAATGGAACAGATGTTAATTTACCTTTTATTACTGCTACTGCCGATGGTCCAAAACACTTAAATATTAATATTTCTAGAGCAAAATTTGAATCGCTTGTTGATGATTTAATTCAAAGAAGTGTTCAACCTTGTCTATCTGCAATTAAAGATGCTGGTTTAACTGCTTCACAAATTGACGAAGTAATTCTTGTTGGTGGATCATCACGTATTCCAAAAGTTCAAGAAAAAGTTAAAGAAATATTTGGAAGAGAGCCTCATAAAGGTGTAAATCCCGATGAAGTTGTTGCAATTGGTGCAGCTATTCAAGGTGGTATTTTAGCTGGTGATGTTAAAGATGTTTTATTGCTTGATGTTACACCATTATCACTTGGTATTGAAACTCTTGGTGGAGTGATGACAAAATTAATTGATGCTAATACAACAATTCCAACAAAGAAAAGTGAAACATTCTCTACTGCTGCTGATAATCAATCTTCAGTTGATATTCATGTAATTCAAGGTGAAAGACCGATGGCTGCGGATAATAGAACTCTTGGAAGATTCCAACTTTCTGATATTCCACCTGCACCTCGTGGTATTCCACAAATTGAAGTTTCGTTTGATATTGATGCTAACGGAATTATGCACGTAGCTGCTAAAGATAAAGCTACTGGAAAAGAGCAAAGCATTAAAATTACTTCTTCAAGTGGATTAAATGAAGAGGAAATTCAAAAAATGAAAAATGCTGCCAAAGAGCACGCTGCTGAAGACAAAAAGAAAAAAGAGCAAGTTGAAGTTAGAAATAATGCAGATAGTTTAGTTTTCCAGACCAAGAAGCAAATTTCTGAATTGGGTGATAAATTACCTGGTGATACGAAAAATAAACTTGAAGCCGAAATTGCAAAAGTTGAAGATGCATTAAAATCAAATAATATTGATACAATTAAATCGGCTACTGAAAGTTTAAATAAAGTTTGGAGTGATGCCTCTCAACAAATGTATGCTCAACAAGGTGCTGGTCAACCAGGCCCAGATGCTCAACAAGGCGGACAAGAACAACAAGCTAGTGGTGATGCAAAAAAAGATGAAAAAGAAGTAGAAGATGCTAGCTACGAAGTTGTTGATGATGAAGATGATAAAAAATAGAAATAGTAAATCTCAAACTACTCGGTATTATGCCGAGTAGTTTTAAGTTTAACAAAGTGTCTGAATTGTTTTATTATTTAATTGTTTAAACAACAATTAAGTTGTGTAGCAAGTGAAAAACTTATTTTGAAGGGGAATAGAAAAATTGAAAAAACATCCTCAAACATAAGTTAATAAAAAAGACAGGAGTATATAATGACAGATGAAAAAAATATTGTAAAAGTTGAAGAAAATAATATTTGGGACGAGTCTTTTACAAATGAAACTTGGGTTGCACCTAAAACAAGCATATTTGAAACCGAAGACAATTACTTTTTAACAGCAGATATGCCTGGCGTTAGCCGAGAAAATATTAAAGTTGAATTGGAAAAAGGTAGTTTAATAATTATGGGAAGAATTAATTACAAAGATGTCTCAACTCGAAAATACATTTTACAAGAAAATGAGTTTGGTAATTTCTATCGTAAATTTAATCTTTCCGATAGCATTGATAGCAACAAAATTGATGCAAAATTTGAAAATGGTCAATTGGTTGTTAATCTTCCAAAACACGAAAGAGTAAAACCGAAAAATATTGTTATAAACTAAATAAATTTCCCATACAAATAAAAAAGCCCATCAGATTAATTTCTGATGGGCTTTTTTGTTTTTAAAGTGGCTAAAAATATTTTACATCTTTTCTATCTGAAAAGTTGGTGTAATATCAACTGGAAGAACTTTTAATTTTTCCACCAAAATTTTAATAGATTTTGATGAAACAGCATATTTTTCTATTAATGCTTTAGCTTCAGTATAATCGCCTTTTGCTTGAATCATTAAAACATTATTAGCTAAATCAGTTAAAACAGTATAAGCTTTATCAAAATTTACTTTAATCCTCTGTGTTTTAGAATCGAATTCATAAGCTCCATTTTCGAGTAAATAGTTATAAATTATTGCATTTCCTCCGCCGTGAGCTTCATTTATTCCAAAACGAATTGAACGAAAAACTCCAGCTAAAAATGTAACCCACATTTCTTTTTCAAAACTTTCTGGATATACACCTTTTTTAATCATAAATTGATTGTTAAAAAGTCCTAAAATATCAGCTTTACATTCTTCCATTATTGAATAAGTTTCTTTCAATTCTTTTTTCACTTCGGTATTTTTTCCAGCAACTTTAATAAATCCTGGGCCTAAACCATGCGACATTTCGTGCATAAGTGTGTGATTAAAAAATGCGTCAAAAGTGACAAATTCCATTTGCGAATTATCAAGTACAATTTCGGAAATTGGTTTTAATAATTTTTCAAATTTGGCTTCGTGAACATTTTTGAGCATCACTTTTTTAGAGCCTTTTGCTTTTCTAACTCGCTCGTCATTTGGCAAATTGAATGCTAAAGTTTGAACTCCAGCTTTTGTATCGCCAGCGCTAAAAACTTCTTGAACTACAGAAATAGGGGATTCGCTGCCTCGTTCAAAGTTTTTATGTTCTTGTGGAATTGGTAAATTTTGTTCCATTTCAGTTAAATAGTTAGCAAACGTTTTTAGTTTTTCTGTGCTTTCTGGATCAACTAAAGTTAAAAACATTTCGAATGAGGCTTTATAATTGAAAAGACCATCCTCGTAAACTTCGTAGGGACCTATTATTACTTCAATTGTAGGGTCATCTACATCCATCCAAGCCATGTCACTTTCGTAATAATCATTTGTTTGGAAAGCTCTGGCAACAGAAGTTAAATATTTTTTAAGTGATTCATTATTTGCAAAATTGGCAGCCTCGTTTAATAATCTTGAAATTTCAGTAAGTTCAGTTTTGTAATAATCTGTGTATGGAATTGCAACAAGTTTGCCTTTTTCTCTTCTTATTAAAGTAAATTCTGAAGTAAATTCAGCTTCTTTTCCTGGATTTTCTTTCAAAAATATCTCAAATTCTTCTTTTGTCATATCTTCTGGATAAAAATTTGCTCCAGCTGGTTTGTTCTTTTTGCCGAAGAAAGGTTTGTTGTGGTCTAATCTATCAAACGGACCAAAATTTATTTTGAAGTATTCAAGAACAGCCTTGTCATTTGGGTCGTTCGATTTTGAAAGAGTATCTTCAATTTCCTCATTTTTAGAATAGACTTGGTCAAGAAATATTCTATCAACAATTTTCCCAGCTTCATATAGTTTTGAAACTACTATTTTTTGTTTCTCATTTAACAAACTTTCATCAAAAGTTAATTCCGTTTTGGAATATTGATTGATTTTCTTTTCCAATTCTGAATTCTCCTCCATTATTTTATTATCAGAACAACTGATACAAAGCGTTGAAATTAATAATGTAATAAATAATTTTTTCATAATATTTCCTTAAAATATTTAATTGAGTTTCAATATATAAAACTACTTTTCTTTTTTCAATTCTCCCAATAATTCTGATTCGATTTAATTTTGCATTGGCTTTATTAACTATTAAAAAGGTGATTTTCTTAAGGATGCTTGATTAATGGATATGAATATTTTTAAGTACTCTATGTAGTTCCTTGCGTAGGTTTAATTATTATGAAATTGTCTACACCAAAAGAATTAGTCCCATTTTCATCCCTTTGACTGATTGAACAATACTCAATTACTTCTTATTATAATGTTGTAATAAATAACTATTACAGTAATATTATTTAATCACAATTATATGGTGTCCTCAAATGGATAAGCTAATAATAAAAGGAAACTGGAATGAAACTGCAGGCAAACTTAAACAACAATTCGCAAATTTGACAGATGATGATTTGCTATTAGTAGAAGGTAAAGAAGAAGAATTTTTGGGCAGGTTACAAAAAAAACTTGGAAAAACTAAAGAAGAAGTTCAAAAAATAATTTCAAAATAATTGGAAGGTGGTTAGCCAGAAATTTACTTTCTCAAAATATTTGAGTTTCCGGTCTATTAAATAAAACCATATAAATATTGCTATACAATTAATAAGGAGAATTATGAAAAACAAATTATTCATATTACCAGCTATATTATCAATTGCAGGTCTTCTATTTTTCGGTTGCGAAACTAATAGAGAAAAAGAAGTAACCGATGCTAAAGAAAATGTTGAACAAGCAAATCAAGAATTGAAAGATGCGCAGGCTCAATATGAAAGCGAATGGCAGCA
>PCUD01000155.1:12159-14360 GCA_002786785.1 Ignavibacteriales bacterium CG18_big_fil_WC_8_21_14_2_50_31_20
TGAGCTAAAGAAGAAGATAAACGAATATAGGTATGAAGGAAAAGATGATTGGGAAGAATTCAAACAAGAGTTTAATGATGATATGGAAGGTCTTGGAAATGCAATGAAGAATGTATTCACAAAAAATGATTGACATGCAATAATTTTCAATGTGCAAAATAATATCCGCAATCATCTATTTCCCATTAGTAAATTCAATTACTAATAATCAGAGCAAAAATATAATGATTCAAAACCTGGGTATTAATAGTAGTAGTGGCATAATTCTTCCTGTTGTCTTAATGATTTTTTATACTCACGCAGTGGATCAATAATATACAGATAAATATAAAATTAAATGATTCAATAGTTACCAAAAGCGCAGTGAGGCATTCTCTTATTGCTGTCTTTGTTTTGACATACTTTGAAATAAAAATAAATGTAATCTATTTTTTTATAACACTATTAACGGGGAGCACGGAGAACAAATATGGAAGCAGGTCACGCTGATTGGACGGAAGTACAACTTGCGCAGATTGAACAAATGGGATTGGAAAATTATTTGGTTAATCAAACTGAAGGTAAAGCAAGTTAAATACTTTAAAACAAACAAAAAATATTTTCAACAAATTTAGGAGATTATCATGACAGAAATAAAAATTGAAAAGAAAAAGTTGCTATGGCCGTGGATATTATTGGGCATAGGAGTAGTTGTTTTAATTATTTATTTCCTGACATTTCAAACGAGCAGTGAAGAAGTGAAGGAAGTGAAAGAGGTGACCCAAGTTACCGTAACTAATGACCTTATAGATGTAAAAGAGAATAACACTACTGTAGATGCTTATATGAATTTCATAGAAGCTGATACAAATAGGATGACTCTGGATCATGAATACACAAATGAAGCGCTTTTAAGACTAACCAACGCAACCAATGCAATGGCTGATGAAATTGGCTATGATGTTAAGGCAGATATAGAGATGGTTAATGAACATGCAGAAATGATCACTAAAGATCCTTTTGATATTTCACATGCAGACAAAATTAGAAAAGCTACTGATATTTTAACCAATGTTTTACAAAACATTCAGAAGGCTAAATACCCTGGATTGACTAATGAAGTCACTGAGTTAAAAAATGCATCTGCATCAATTAATCCAGACATACTTACCCTTGATCAGAAAGATGTAGTTAAATCTTTCTTTAATAAAGCAGCAATGTTACTTAAAAAAATGAATTAATCAATTTAAATAGGAATTAATATTATGACTGACGCTAATAAAAATCTTTATTACTTGGAAGAGTTACCCGATTATAAAGTAGCATCCGATTATTCTGATGTCAGAGGTTGGAATGTTATGGATGCCGATAACCGTAGCATCGGAAAAGTAACCAATTTATTGGTTAATAAGAACGCAGAACGTGTTGTATATCTGGATGTTGAAGTAGATTCAACTTTGATAGAAGATGGTTATAACACTTATCAAGTTCCTGCAAGCGATGGTGTGCATGGATTTATAAACAAGGATGGTGATGACCACCTTATTGTACCTATAGGAATGGTGAGTTTGGATGAAGAGAAAAAGAAGGTACTCACCGATCAAATAAACTATAAGACATTTACCAAAGTAAGGCGTTTTACTAAAGGAGCTGTTATCAAACGTGATTACGAATTGATTTTGTTCCGTGAGTATATTGGCGATAACACACTTGATATAACTAATTTCGATGACAAATTTTATAATCGTAAAGAGTTTGATAATTCTTTGCGACCTAAAAACTAAACGATATTAAATTATTTTATAATCAATAAAGTTTAATGCAAAGAAGTGTGCAAGAAACACTTCTTTGTGTTTTGCATAATTATTTTTGCATAAAATAGATTTATATAAAAATGATTTGCCAATTTAACTAACATAGAGAGAGAATATTATGAATTTGAAAAGAATCTTTGGCGGGTTACTTACTATCCTTGGAATTGGCGGACTTATTTATGCTGCTGTATTATTTATGTATAACACAGGCGGTGTACATAATATAAAAGCTCTTATTATTTATGGTGTAATTGGTCTTATTTTCTTCATTGCTGGTATAGGTCTAATTCGCACAATAAAAGATGAAACATAATGTGTAAAGTAGTAATCGCATAAAATTTTAAATGAATATCCGTATATTTACCTAAGAGAATATTTTAAATAAAAAAAGAGCCAAAATGAATTTAT
>PCUD01000123.1 GCA_002786785.1 Ignavibacteriales bacterium CG18_big_fil_WC_8_21_14_2_50_31_20
CCCAAAAGGTTAAGTGAACAATAGTACAAACGCTTAGAGCGAGTTAGTCGAATATGCATTAATGCTTTTCTAATGCATATTTGGGGTTAAAATAAGGAATAATTATGAATTACAAATTTGGAAATTTAGATTATAAAATTAATCGATATCCAGTTAGCACAAATAAATCACTCATTGCATGGAATTCTGCAGATGAGCTAATTTTAAATTATATCGATGAAAACAAAATTTCAGCAAGTAATTTAATTATTTACAATGATCGATTTGGGTTTCTTGCTTCATTTTTGAGTGATTTTTCTCCAAGTGTAATTGTTGACAGCAAATCGCAGGAAATGGCTATTGCCTTAAATTTAGAATTAAATGATATTGATTCCCAAAATTTTAGATTTTACAATCCACTTGATAAATTAACCACACCGATTGAATTTGCTTTAATTAAAATTCCAAAATCAATGGAATTATTTAGACTTTATCTTGAGCAATTAGCAGAAGTTTTAGATGAAAATTCATTGGTTATTTGTGGTTTTATGACAAAATATTTCACTTCACAAATACTTGAGATTGCTAAAGAATATTTCTATTCTGTTGAACAAAGCTTGGCGGTAAAAAAATCAAGATTGCTTATTCTAAAAAAAGCGAAATCAAACAAAAACAAAACAAAGATTATAGAAGTAAAATTAAATGACAATGTAAATCTTAAGCAATATCCTGGGGTATTCTCTTCTAAAAACATTGATTATGCAACACAATTTTTAATTGAACATATAAATTTAAGGGAAAACGATTCTAAAATTATGGATTTGGCTTCGGGAAATGGAGTTTTGGCCTATGTAATAAAAGTTAAAAACCAAAATTGCGAAATCCACTTAGTTGATGATTCCTTTTTATCAATCGAATCGGCAAAACTAAATATTTCTGGTGAAAACATTCATTTTCATTATACTGATAATCTTAATGAATTAAATAAAAAATATTTTGATTTTATTATCTCAAATCCACCATTTCATTTTGAACACGAAACAAATATTGAAATTGCTCTAAGTCTATTTGAAGAATCCATAAAATGTTTAAAAGAGGATGGTCATTTACAATTAGTGGCTAATAAACACTTAAATTATAAAACACATCTTTCCAAAATATTTAACAATGTTGTTATTAAAGCAGAAAATGAAAAATTTATTATTTATGATTGCTTTTTTTAGGCACTTACTTAAATATATTTCTCATTATATTTGAGAAGTCATTTTTAGAATTTAATCCACTCAGAAAATATTTGTCATTAGTTCATTTAATAAATATTGATTTTAAGTACACAGGCTCGCAAAGAAATTCCAATTTTGCTTTAAGTAATTTTAATTATGTTATAAATGCAGGTGAATTTATTTCAATTCTTGGGCCTAATGGAAGTGGTAAATCTACTTTAATAAAATTAATTACAGGATATTTAGAACCCCACAAAGGAAGAATTACTTTAAAAGGAAAAAATCTAAATGAATTTGATAGAAAAGATATTGCTAAAATAATTGCTTATGTTCCTCAAATTCCAAACTCAATTTACCCTTTTTCTATTTATGAAATTGTGGCAATGGGAAGATTTCCATATTTAGATTTTACTGGTTTTGAGAAGGAAAGCGATAAAAAAATTATCAAAAATGTTTTAGATTTAATGGAATTATCGCATTTGATTAACAAAGGGATAAATGAAGTTTCTGGCGGCGAAGCTCAGCGTGCATTTATTGGGCGTGCATTAGTTCAAGAGCCAAAAATCCTATTGTTAGATGAGCCAAATTCGCATTTAGATATAAAACATCAAATATCAATATTTAATCTTTTACGAAAACTGAACCGAGAAAATGATTTAACAATTGTAACAGTTATGCACGATTTGAATTTATCTTCAGTATATAGTTCGCGTGTTACATTGTTAAAAAATGGGAAAATATTTTTAGATGGCGATGTAAACCATACTTTAACTCCAGATGTAATTAAGGAAGTATTTGAAGTAAATGTGAAAATATTAGCCAATGAGAATAATCCAAGAAGTATATTTATCAACCCAGATTCAAATTTAGAATAATGCGGTTTTATGAATAAAAACAACTCAAGTATTTTAATTTATTTATTCTTTATCTCTTTGTTGGAATTGATTTTAACATTTTTAATTAAGTATGACATAAATGCCATTGCATTTAGAGAATTTAATGTATTTTTTATTGGAAATATAATTCATTTAAGCCTAGAAATTGTTTTAATTGGGCTAATAGTCACGCATATTTTTAACAAAAGGAATATCCATCTTTCGCATAAAATTTCAATTGTCACTTTAATTTCAACTTCATTTATTTTGTTATTATTAAGCTATTTAACAAATAAAATGGGTTATCAATTTCCTGATGACTACATTTTTAATTATTCAATAAAAAGAGTTATAATTGGAGGAAGTTTGATGTTTTCTTTCTTCCTAAATTTATATTTAATAACACTTTTAGTTAATCTTTTTTTTAATAGTAGTTTTGTTGTTTATCTGAAATCATTATTAACTACTCTTTTTATTTTTATTTTAGCATTTTTAACAATTTTTGTATTAACTACAAAAAATGGATATGTTTCTACAAATTTGAAACCATCAAATTCAACAATTGGAGTTGTTCTTGGAGCAGCTGTTTGGAATGACAGACCGAGTACTTTACTTATTGGAAGAACAAAAAAAGCCAGCGAATTATTAAGGAATAAAAAAATAGCAAAAATTCAATTAACTGGAAGCAACGCACCTGGTGAAATAAGTGAAGCTTTAGCTGCTTATAATTTTGCAATTTCATTAGGTGTAAAAAAGCATTTTATGAATGTTGAAGAAAATACAACCACAACTACAGAGCAAATAAAATTTATAAAAAAAAATCTTGTAAACACTAAAGAAAAATACTCAATTCTAATTATTTCAGATCAATTTCATTTAACGCGGGTTTTGGAAATCTGTAAATTTTTTGATGTAAATGCAATTGGGGTATCATCGGATTATTCTTTAAAATGGGAAAAGTTATTATATTACCGATTTAGAGAAAGTATTGCATTATTGTTTTTCTGGTTGTTTGCAATTTAATTGAAAATGAAATTAATGTTTTCGAATATAGAATAATTGAACAAAGGAATAAAATGAAAAAGAAATCACAAAGAAGATTTGCACGCGAAAAGGTTTTACAAGTTTTGTATGCTTATCAAATAAATGGTGAAGGATTATCAAAGCATACCGATGCAATTCTTTCGGACATAAGTTCGGAAAATGATAGGGCTTTTGGACGTAAACTAATAAATTATGTGGTTGCAAATCGTGATGAACTAAATAAAAGGATTGAGGAAAAAGTTGCGAATTGGGAAATTGAAAGAATAGCCTTAATTGATAAATTATTACTCAAAATGGGTATTGCAGAAATAATGTATTTCGAAGATATTCCTCCCAAAGTCTCAATTAATGAAGTTATTGATATTTCAAAAGAATTCAGTTCGTTAAATAGTGGAAAATTTATAAATGGTGTACTTGATGCAATTTTATCGGACTTAAAAATGGAAGGTAAACTGAAAAAAATTGGAAGGGGATTGATAGATAATAATATTTCTAAAGAAGAAGAATAATGAAAGAAATTAGCAACAAATTAAAGATATTTATTTGGGCTTTATTTGATTTTGCAAATACATCCTATTCAATAGTTGTTGTTACTTTTATTTATGCCGTTTATTTTAAAGATGTGGTTGCTCTAGGCAAACCTATTGGTGATTTATATTGGAGTATTGGAATAAGCATTTCAATGCTAATTAGTGGAATTATAGCTCCCATTCTTGGTGCGATAGCCGATTATTCGGCTGGTAAAAAAAGATTTCTACTTTTCTTCACTCTGCTTTGTATTACCTCAACTTCATTACTCTTTTTTGTTCAAGAAGGTATGATTTTTTGGGGATTAACTCTCTTTATTCTCGCAAACATTGGCTTTGAATCTGGATTAGTATTTTACGATTCCTTTTTGCCTGAACTAACCTCACCTAAAAACTATGGACGTGTAAGTGGCTATGGCTTTGCATTTGGATATTTTGGTTCCCTTGCAAGTCTTGCTATTGCATTTCCACTAATACAATCAGAGTTAATTCGAGAAACATTTCCAATTTCGGCTTTATTCTTTTTAATATTTGCAATTCCACTTTTTATCTTCTTGAAAGATACAAGACGAAAAGTAAAAGTTACAAAATCCTTTGCTAGTATTGGTTTTAGGCGTGTAAAGAATACTTTTTCCAATTTACGCAAGTACAAAAATTTAGCATTATATTTATTAGCTTTTTTCTTTTATATAGAAGGAGTTAATACAACGATATTTTTTTCTGGTAATTTTGCCCGAACATCGTTAGGATTTTCGTTAACCGAATTAGCTCTCTTTTTTCTAATTGTTCAAACTACTGCAATAGCAGGCTCACTTTTATTTGGAATTTTATCCGATTCAATAGGACAGAAAAAATCCATTATTATTTCACTTTATATTTGGATTTTTACTATGGTGCTTGCTTTTGTTATAAGTGACGCAAATAATAAATTATTAATTTATTTGGCAAATTATTTCAATTCTGAAATGCACAATTTTCAATCAATGTCTTTTTATGTTGTTGGTTTACTTGCTGGGAGCGTAATGGGAGCAACTCAATCCACAAGCAGAAGTATGATGACAAAGCTAACTCCAAATGAGAAAAAGACAGAATTTTTTGGATTCTATTCGCTTTTTGGTAAAAGCTCGGCTATAGTTGGTCCACTAGTTTTTGGAATTATTAGCTTTACAACCGAAAGTCAATCATATGCAATTCTTTCAATTAGTGGCTTTTTTATTGTTGGATTATTTATACTAAGATTTGTTAATGATGCTAAAGTAGAATTGAATTAAAAATCCTTTTTATAACTCCAGCGAAGCAGAAAGGAAATAGTTGTTAGCGAAATTATTAACCACAAAATTCCCCAAACAGTTGCAGAAACTGAAGTTAGTGTAGCAATAAACTGCGCATCCGATGGACGATAAACGTTCGTTAAAATATCTTCTTTAATATCTATTGCAACATAAAACATACTTATCAAGCCAAGCAATTTGTATAAAATTGAGTTTGCAATTTGGGGAAAATATATCGGTGCAATTATAAAAAGTGATGCAAAAAGTACGGAAGCAATTTTTCCTAAATATCCTTCCAAATAATTTGCTGCAAAAAGTATTAACAAAATTGAAAGAAAAATTGAAAACACTTTTCTAAATTTTTCTGTATTGCCTGAAATATATAGAGCAGCACCAAACAAAAGGCTTCCTAGATAACCAGCAGAAGCAATAACAAAATTATTCCCTCCAATTGTTCTGCTTTCACCACCAAGTGAGTTTGTAATTAAAATTGAATGAAGTTTTCCTCCAGTGATAATTGCTGCAATTCCGTGACTCATTTCGTGTGTTAAAACAACAAATAGTTTTATTGGATAAACTACAAAAGAATTCCAAAAGAAGAATGATAGAAATAGAATTATTAAAATTAACGTGTATTCTAAATATTTTTTTTGTCTTTTGTTAAGTTTAAGCACTTTTCGTCTATCAACAATTATTAGTTTTTTGGATGCAATTTATAAAAATATTAATTCCAAAATTGAAATAATAAGTAAGTATTTTAAGTTTATATTGCTTCTACAAAAATTCAATTAAAATGAAACTCTGTTTGTTTCTCACTATATTTGCACAATTATTTAACACTATTTTGAAAATCAATAATAAAATATGAAATTAAAAACATCTCTAATTCTATTCTTGTTTCTTACCAACTCAATATTTTCTCAAAGTGGATTTGTTTATACTTATTATTCAAGTGGCAAAATTGAGGGAGTTTTATTCTACGCTAATGAAGTTCTTGAAGGCAAATGCTATTGGTATCACGAAAATGGAAATCTTAAAGCTGAAAAAGTTTATAGTAATGGGAAATTAAACGGACTTACGCGGGAATTTGATGACACTGGTTTAATGAGAGAAGAAATTTCTATTAAAAATGGAGTGCGAGATGGACTATCAAAATATTATTATCCAAATGGTGCTCTTAAATCAATTTTAAGCTATGAAAATGGCATTTTGGTTAAACAAGTCCATATCGATAACGATCCGCTTTACGTGGCTCCTTTGGAAGCCTACAAGTACGCGAATACGCAAGATAGGATTAAAGATAATGAGGATTTGTTCCTCTGTGAAGGTGCGGATATATGTCCAAAACCAGTTGGTGGTATGAACGAAATTATCAAATATCTCGTTTATCCAGAACATGCAAAATTATACGGGCTTGAAGGATTTGTGACGGTTGTGGTTTCAATTGATGTCATTGGATTAGTCAAGAATATTGAGGTTATTAATGACCTTGGGCTTGGGACAAAAGAAGCTGCTATTGATGCTGTAAAAGCGTCCAGATTTTTACCAGGAGAAAAAAATGGAAAAGTTGTTGATAGTAAAGTTTTGTTTAAAATTCCTTTTATTTTAAATGGTAAAATCCTTTATGCAGCTTCGGTTGAAAGGAAAGAACAAGATTATAATTCAATTTCTAAAAAATCCGAAAATGAAAAGCCTCTTAATCAGCAAATTGAAAAAAAAGAAAGTTATGTTAAAATTGAAAATAAAACATCAAATGAATCAAAAAATAATAATATTCTAGAAACTGAAAAAAAAGTAATCAGAAAAAACTTTGATTGTGATTTTGATATTTGTGCAAAACCTAAAGACGGAATAAAATCCATTTTGGATAATTTTGTTATGCCCACAATTGTTAAGCGAAAGGGAATTGAAGGCGAAGTAATTGTTGAAGCAACTGTTGATATTTATGGGAATGTACGAGATACTAAAGTTGTAAAAGAGCTTGGATTTGGATGTGATATTGCTGTTGAAGTTGCAATTCTTCAAACAAAATTTGAACCTGCTATTTCTAAAGGAAAGCCAATCCGCTCAAATGTTAAAATAATAATTCCAATTGTTCAGGAGAAGAAATAGTTCTTATATAAGTTTTGCACCTAATAAAGTCATTAATCGTCAATTTAATAAGTTTTATACTTAGTGCCATTATTTGTGTTTATTTAAAATCATTTACGTTGTGTCATTATATAATAAATGACTATCAATTACAATAAAATGACCACTAGTCACTCAAAATGATTGCAGAATAATGGTAAATTATTTCAACAAAGCCAGAAATTCAGCCTCAACTGTTTTGCCTCTATCTTTACCATACCATAAATGTAGTTTTTCACTAAATTCGCTGTAAGCAAGACCGCTTTCCTTCCATTCTTTTACAAGTAATTTTGCAGTTTCTGGCCTTGGACCCCACTGAAAAACTTCGTTACCTTCTTCATCAAATCCAATTATTTTTGGAATTGCACGTCCTCCATTTGTTAAATATTGATCAATTACGTCAAGATTTTCATCTCTATAAATAATTTTAAAATCGATGTTCTTATTTAGTTTTGTCATTTGAAAAATATAAGGAACATTTTGTGCAGAATCGCCACACCAATCTTCGGTGATTATTAGCCATGTTTGTTTTTTATCAATTTTACTTATGGCCTTAATAATTTCGTCATTTGGTTTATAAGTTTTCAAAATTCTTTCGGTTCTTTTTTGATTCAATTTAGTATATTCCAATAACTTGTTTTCGAAGTCATTCTTCCTTAATAAATCAATATTTGATAATTTTAAATCGGTATTTTTTATAAATTCACCAAATGAAATTCCAGATAATTTTATACGTTTAAGTAATTCAATACTATTATTCATTTTTAACCTTAATTGTTTTTGTATGTTTAATAAAAACTATAAATTATAAGGCAAAGATAATAATTAATTTAATAGCCAATTGTCAATATGTTTACACTTCATGCACATTCTACGTTTTCTTTGTTAACTGGAACAATTCCTTACGAGCGGATTATTGAACTTGCAAAAGAAAGTGGCTCAAATTATGTAGCTTTAACAGATACAAACAGAATGAATGGATTAATTCAGTTTGCAAAAATGGCAGAAGAGCAGGGAATTAAGCCAATACTTGGAGCCGAGATTATTGACCCGCATAATGAGTCTTTGTCTATAATTTTACTCGCAAAAAACAACAAAGGATATTCAAAACTCTGTAAAATTATAACAACACGAAATTTAAAAGAAAACTTTACTCTTGCTGGATTATTAAATGAAAATTTATCCGATTTGTTTATTCTTTGCTCATCAATCGAATTAATAAAATCAAGTTTGGAAAGAATTATTGAGCTCCCAAATTTTTATTCAGAATTGATTGTAACAGAAAAATGGAAACTTAAAACAAGAAAATTGTATGAATTATCCAAAGAACATAGAATTAAATTTGTTGCATCGCATCCACTCTACTTTGAAAAAGAAGAGGATTTTATACTTCACAAAACGGTATCGGCAATAAGATTAAACAGCACAATTGAAAATATTGACAAAAGTAAGTTGGTTGATGAGGAATTCTATTTTAAGCCACCAAAAATGTTAAAAGATACTTGGAAGAAACTTCCAGAAGCATTAAAAAATATTGAGTTTATTGTAAATAAATGTAACGTAAATTTAAAGTTTGGTATATATAAATATCCAAAATATGATTTACCAGAAGGCGAAACATCATACTCTATGTTGTGGAAGTTAGCTTTTGAAGGATTAAAAGAAAAGTACAATCCAATTCCAGATATTGCAATTAAAAGGCTAAACAAAGAAATGGATGTAATCAACAGAGCAAATTTTAATGATTATTTTTTAATTGTTTGGGATATAATTCAAGAAGCAAATCGGCGGGGAATAATTTTTGTTGGTCGTGGCTCAGCTGGCGGAAGTTTGGTATCGTACTGCTTGGGAATTTCACAAGCTGACCCAATAAAATATAATCTCTATTTTGAACGGTTTCTTAACGATGAGCGTAAAGACCCACCTGATATTGATTTGGATTTTTCTTGGAAGGAAAGGGATGAAATTGTTAAATATGTTTTTGATAAATATGGTTATTCGCACGTTGCAATGATTTCCACAACAATTACATTTCGTGCTCGCTCAGCCTTTCGCGAAACTGCAAAAACTTTTGGAATGTCTGAATACGAAATTTCCAAATTTAGCAATTTTATTCCGTGGAGTAGTGCAAAAAATCTTGGAACTTTAGCTGAAAAATTCCCAGAAGCTAAATCATTGGATTTTTCTGATGAGCCTTGGAAATCTATTGTGAGAATTGCATCAAAAATTGCTGGCTATCCACGACATATTAGCATCCATCCAAGTGGAATAATTATAACTCCAAAGCCAATTACTAATTATGTGGCTCTCGAATATGCACGAAATAAAGGACTAGGATTAATAATTACTCAACCCGATATGTACCCAATTGAATACATGGGTCTAATAAAAATTGATTTATTAAGTCAAAGAGCTTTGGGGGTTTTACGGGATACAATAGAAGCAGTTAGTAAAGAGTAAAACTATTTATGAAGTTTTGGCTTTAATATGGTTTACAAAAAGTATTCTACGTATCTCATGTCTTTTGAATTACTGCAGAGAAAGAGAATTATTTAATGATTTATCAACATTATGCATTTTATTTTTGTCAAGGAGTTTAACCTGGATAATGCAATAGGATTAAAATAAACAATTTTAGAAAAAGAACAATCAATATAGAAGCGAACTTGCCCCGACTT
>PCUD01000069.1 GCA_002786785.1 Ignavibacteriales bacterium CG18_big_fil_WC_8_21_14_2_50_31_20
ACTACTGGGATAACATTTTTAATTCCGAAAACATATAAATCAACAGCTGTTGTGATGATTCCGCCTGAAAGTACGTTTGGGATGGGTGGACTTACAAGTTTATTAGGTGGAGGAAAATCAACCGCTTCATCTATAGGAAGTAAATTATTAGGGACTTCCAGTGCTTCAGAAGATGTTCTATTTGGTCTTCTAAATAGTCGAACTGCATTAATGAATGTAATTCAGAATTTCGGTTTATTGAAATATTATAAAGTTGAAGATCAAAATTATGATAAAGTGATTAAAGCATTTGTAAATGATTTGTCTTTTGAAAAAACTGAAAACGATTTCATTGAAATTAATGTTGTTAATGAAAGCGCGCAAAAAAGTGCTGATATAGCAAATTATTTTATCTCAATGCTTGATAGTCTAAACATTAAAATCAATTCTGAAGCGGCAAGGAATAATCGGATATTCATCGAAAAAAGATATTTTAAAAATTTGGAGGACTTAAAGAAAGCCGAAGATTCTTTGTATCTCTTCCAGAAAAAATATGGGATTGCAGCAATTCCACAACAGTTTGAAATCGCTTTTAAAGCTGCTGCAGAAATAGAAGCAATATTATTTCAAAAGGAGATTTCAGCCGAATTTATAAGGCAACAATACGGGGAAAATTCTCCTCAGTATCAAGGGGCACAAAGTGAAATATTAATGTTGAGAAAGAAGGTCTCTGAATTAAAGAGTTCCGAAAAGATTATGAACGAATCGAATATCCTTTTTCCTTTTAAGGATATTCCGGATATTTCTGTAAATTATCTGAGAGTCTATCGCGAAATAGAAATCCAGAGCAAAATCATGGAATTTGTGTTGCCAATGTATGAGCAGTCAAAAGTTGAAGAGCTGAAAAGTATCCCCACCATAATTTTTATAGATAAAGCAGTTCCTGCTCAAATTAAATATAGACCGCAAAGAATGTTTATCGTCTTAGCATTTTTCTTCTTATCGTTATTCGTTTTTCTCCCCATGGTTTTTAGAATGGAGTCTTTAACTAGTAAAAATTCCTTTAAAAATCCGTTAGAAGAAGCAGAGTTTAAGTATTATATGGTAATTAAAAGATATTATAGAATTTTTAATTAGAGTCTTCGGTTTGAACTTATTAATTGTCTTAATAATATCCTTTGCTACAATAATATTAAGTAAATATTTATTTGATAAATGGTTTAATCATTTATCAATTTATACAATTGGGTGGTTTTTCTTTTTGTTTCTTTATGAACTTAAACTTATGCGGTACATCCCATTATCGAGTGACGCATTTTTAATTTTTTTTATTACCCATATCGGAGTTATCTCAGGTGCGCTTACTCTAATAACAGCTCGCAATGTCTTTTACAAAGACAAAATTGATTTTTCAAAGATTATTCATTCTTCATTTATTATTGATCATAATCAAGGACCGCTAAAAATATTAATTTTAATTACAGCCATAATCGGGTTTTATGGAGCATATCAACACTGGGTGGTCTTGATACAAAAATTCGGTAGTATTACAGCGGTTATTATGAGGGCTAACCTTATTTACAGAATGAGAGTTGCAGGTGAATTAGAAGGGGTAATTCCTTATTTATCAATTTTCCCTTTTGCTGGGATCGTTTTAGGAGGAATTTATACCGCAATAAAAAGTAGAATTTCAGTTCTCGCATTATTACCCTTTTTTGCTGTCATATTGAAAGATATCGCTTCAGTTGGTCGTAGTGGAATATTTGTTGGATTTTTATTTTATATGACAAGTTTTTTTTTATTCCGGCATTCGTTGTCAGAAAACCTGAATTACAATTCTCAAAAAAGTAAAAGATCATTACTTATCAGTTCGGCAGTTATATTAATCATCGTTGTTGGGAGTTTGTCAATTGTTAAAAATGTAAGAGGTTCTTTCGAAGATTTCAAGGGAAAGGCTCAAACTTTTAATAAACTTAAAGATGTTCCATTTGTTTCTCCATCAATGTATCTATATTTTAGTTCCAACGTGGGTGTTTTTAGTAAATATTTTGACTTACAAGTTGAAGATCCGATGATTGGGGAAAATACTCTTTTGCCTGTTTATAATTTGCTGTCAAAGTTTGATGTAGTCAAACATCCTGAATTTTACCCTCGCGGTTATTTTATTCCAATGTGGGCTAACTCTGCAACATATTTAAAAGATTTGCATGCCGACTTTGGACCTTTCGGTTTATTTAGTATTCCTTTTTTTCTTTCTTTTATGGCTACTTTTTACTGGTTCCGTTTTTATGAGAGTGGGGATTTGATCTCATTTACAATCTTGGTTTATATTAATATAATTACTTCTTTCTCTGTTTTCTATTTAATCACAAGAGCGGCCTTTTGGCTTATGAGTTTTTTGTTTTTGCTTATCATAATACCTCTTACTGAAAAACATTTATCTTATTCATATATGAAATCAAGAAAAAGTTTGTTAAAAACGCCGGTTTTATGAATATGATGATATTTGATAAAATCAAAAGTCAACTTGCCCAAAAAGAAAAAAAAAATATTATAAATAATTTCTTTTCTTTAACAGCGCTACAATTGTCCAATTATATCATTCCTCTTTTAGTACTACCATACTTAGCAAGAGTACTAGGTCCTGAAAAATTTGGTTTAACTGCTTTTGCACAAGCGTTTGTCTTTTATTTTATATTAATTACCGATTTTGGATTTAATTTATCAGCAACACGGGAAATTTCAATAAACAGGGATTCCAAAGAAAATATTTCTAAAATCTTTTCAGCAGTGATGATTATAAAAACATTTTTGCTTTTAGTATCATTTATAATCCTCATGCTCTTAGTTTATTTTGTACACAAATTTTCAACCGATTGGAATTTATATCTTTTAACTTTTTTATCGGTCATTGGTTCTGTCCTTTTCCCACAATGGTTTTACCAAGGTATTGAAAAAATGAAATTCATTACTATTATAACCATTGGAACAAGGGTAATTTTTACTGTTTTTATTTTGTTATTCGTAAAAAAAACAAGCGATTATTTGTTGTATTCTTTTTTAAATTCGGCAGGCTTTTTAATTTCCGGATTAATTGGTTTTATTGTTTCATTTTCTCTTTTCAAGGTTAAATTCAGATTCTTATTGTTTTCAGAAATTAGGTTTCACTTTTCACAAGGGTGGCACATTTTTTTATCAACGATTTCTATAAGCTTATACACAACAAGTAATAGTGTTCTGCTTGGTTTTTTTACGAATTATTCAATTGTCGGCTATTACACTGTTGCCGAAAAACTATTCAAGGTTTTTCAATTCATGGGAATGCCATTTTTCCAAGCATTTTTCCCGCATTTTTCTAAGTTATATCATGAAAATAAAACTAGAGCCATAGATAGTTTTAATAAAATATTTAAGTTGACAATACTTTTTTCATCTATATTAGCTTTGATGTTGTTCTTTTTGGCAAGCCCTCTTCTTATTCTTGTCTTTGGCTGCAAATATGAAAATAGTGTATATGTATTTTCTATGCTTTCATTTATTCTTATCCCAGGGTTAGGAAACTATATGCTTGGGATACAGGGAATGATTAATTTTGGTTACCAAGAAGCATTATCAAAGATTATAATTATATTTGGCTTATTTCACATTGTTTTAGTTTCTTTGGCGATAATATTGTGGGGAATCAATGCAGTTCCATTTGTGTGGTTTATGACAGAAGGTTTAATTTTTATGTCTGAGTATTACTATTTAAAGAAAAGAAACTTCATATATTCCTTTTTGAAATTAGGATAACATTAAGCAGTATTCTTTCGGAACTCAAAGAATTATTGATGGCGAAATTCCTTCAAGAATAAATGTATATTTCATTCGATGACTACCAATATGATTTTGCCATGGTTATGATTATTTTAACCATCATTTATTAAAAAATAGAGATTATATGAATCCAAATGAATTTTTAGAATTGTTTGAAAACGAGATAAACTATAATATCAATAATAATTTACCTGAATTAAGTATGTATTATAAGTTTGCAAAAAAAGATGGTTTGTATGTTTGGAGAAAAAATTATTTATTGCAAAGGTTAGAGTATATTTATTCTAATATTGTTATACCCGCTAAAAAAAATATGAATGTTTGGGATGTAGGATGTGGTTATGGAACTACGTGTATATTTCTAGCCATGAATGGGATAAAATCGATAGGAACCACTCTTGAAAATTATCATAAACTCATTCCAAATAGGAAGCAATTTTGGCAAAATTACGGAAATATGGAATTATTTGAAGTAAGAGTTGAAAATCTCTATGAAGTTGCGTATCAGGAATGTTATTTTGACTATATCTTAGTTCAAGATACACTCCATCATCTTGAGCCAATAGACCGGGCTTTACAAATATTACGAAAATTTTTAAAAACCGATGGGAAAATTGTTGTTGTTGACGATAATGGAAATAATATAATGCAACGAGTTAAATTATTTTTGTACAGAGGGAATAAACGAGTTATTAAATTTTATGATGATAATTTAAAGAAACATATTCTTTTTGGGAATGAAAACGTCAGATCATTAAAACAATGGAATAAGATTTTTTGTGAAAACAAATTAAATATATCAGCAGTGGATTATATTCGTTTTTTCCCACCATATTTTATGAATGAGAAAAACAGTTTAAAATTAATCAAATTGGAAAAAACTCTTTGGAAAAAATCGAAGATATTTAAAGAATGTTTTTATTGGGGATTAAACTTTATTGCGAATAAGAAATAACTCCTTGATAGAGTAGGAAGTCCTCGCTATAATTTTGGTTATTTATATCCTATTTATTGTTGTTATTTGGTAATTTCAAAGGTTGCATTATAGCGTAGAAAAATATCATTCAGATTATTACCTGATGGAAATCTCAGTTATTTTAAAAGATGCCCTTAATCATAGAAATATTCTAACTAATAGATATTATTTTGATGTTAAATATTAATCAATGGTAATTCGACGAAAAATTACCTTAAACTTATCTTATATGTAAAAGAAATTCTATGGATGTATCAGTCATAATTGTAAATTATAATTCTTTTAAAATTCTACAAGAGTGCCTGAATTCAGTTTTTGAACACACAAACAATAGAACAATTTTTGAGATAATCGTAATTGACAACAATTCAGATGAGGGTGACATCAGATACGCATTAAGAGAATATCCTCAGATAAAATTAATTGCTAACTCAGAAAACCGAGGTTTTTCTGCTGCCAATAATCAAGGGTTAGAAGTTGCAACCGGTAAGTATATACTTTTTCTGAACAACGACACTCTTTTCATTGAGGATACAATAAATAAAACCATTGCATTCCTTGAGGATTTTGGGAAAGATAGTGTTATCGGATGTAGGTTATTAAATGCTAACAAAAGTCATCAGCCTTCCGTTGTGGACAAAGACACTCTTGGAAATTCTTTTGGAGAAAATCTATTCCTTTATCAGTTTTTCAAGGGAGTTAAAAAACTAAACAAATACTATTATTCAGATAACGAACCTCAGCAACCAACAAAAGTTGATATTGTGAAGGGGGCATTTATTCTTTGTTCAAAAAAAATTGTAGATGAATTGTATGGTTTTGATGCACGATTTTTCTTCTATGCGGAGGAAACTGATTTTTGCATGAGAGCAGCTGATCTCGGTTACAACGTTGTTTATTTTCCCCGGACAGAAATTATTCATTTGGGAGGTGTTGCAACAGATAAAAATTTATGGTTCAAGTTCAAGAATCAATCTATTGCCAAAATTCAGATTTACCAAAAACACTTCAAGGGAATGGAATTTTTTCTACTTGTTGCTTTCCATTATTTAGGTATGTTTCTACGTGTTTTTGTTTATATGGTTATGTCTGTCTTAAGATTAAAGATTAATTTATTTAAGAAATCTTTATTGTATTTTCGTTTACTTTTTATTTATCCTAAAAACCAATTCAAAAATTCTATATGAAAAAAATTCTTGTCGTGTTTGGTACTCGCCCCGAAGTCATAAAAATGGCACCCTTGGTTGCTGCCTTAAAAAAAGAAAAATCTTTTAAAACTTTTGTTTGCTCCACCGGACAGCATAAAGAAATGCTTAAACAAGTTTCCCAAATATTTGAAATCAAAATTGATTACGAATTGGATTTGATGAAACAGAATCAGGATTTGTTTGATATTACTATCGCAACAAATTCAAAACTCAAATATTTACTTGAAGAGCTTCAACCTGATATCCTTCTTGTACAAGGAGATACAACTACTGCGTTTGTTTCAGCACTTTCAGCGTTCTACAAAAAAATAAAAATTGGCCATGTTGAAGCCGGGCTTCGCAGTTACAATATTTATAGCCCCTACCCGGAAGAAGCAAATAGAAAATTTATTTCCGTTATTGCTGATTTTAATTTCGCACCTACAGATTATTCTAAGAGACAATTATTGGACGAGGGGTATCCTTCGAAGAAAATATTTGTTACCGGAAATACCGTAATTGATGCATTGCTTCACATTAAAAAACTTGTTGACTCCCCAAAAATCGAAAAGAAATTAAAAGAAGTTTATTCACGAGATTTTCTTTCAAAAGAATTTATATTGATTACTATGCACCGCCGCGAAAAGTTTGGTGAAGAATTCAAAAAAGTTTTAGTAACATTCAAGGAACTCGCAAAGAAAAATCCCGATTTAAATTTTGTCTATCCGGTTCATCTTAATCCGAACGTTAAAATTCCTGTTGAAGCCGCATTAAATGGATTAACAAATTTTCATCTTCTTCCGCCTCTGGATTATTTGGTCTTTATTTATTTGATGGATAAATGTAAATTTATAATGAGTGATTCAGGCGGGATACAGGAGGAATGTTTTGTCTTTCGTAAACCAATTATTGTTCTGAGGGATGTAACTGAGCGCATGGAAGCCGTTGATGCTGGTTATGCTTTTCTTGTTGGCAGTAATGAGAACAAAATAAAGAAAAGCTTCTATTCTGTTAAGAAGAATCTGGAAGCAGGTTACAATTATTTTAGTGGGAAAAATCCTTATGGTGATGGGAAAGCGTCAGAACGCATTGTAAAATTGTTAAAGAAGTATTTATAAGTGATGAAGTTGGAAAATCGAAATATCCTTGTTTTTGCGGATGATTTTGGGCGGCATCCTTCAACAATGCAGCATCTAGGAAAAGTTCTTGCTAAAAATAATCGACTAATGTGGATTGGCTCTCTGGCGCTTCGTAAACCGACGTATAAACTCCATGATATTAAACGCTTGATCGAAAAATTCAGAAAGATTTTTTTAGTGCGTGCTTCTAGGGAATCCCCAATACAAACCGGTAATGTTTTAGAAGTACATCCATTTGTTCTACCTTTTCATGATATTAAAATTGTCCGCGCAATAAATGATTTTCTACTCATCAGGACTCTAAAAAAAAAAATAAAGCAGAATAATTTTCATGTTCCTATTCTTATTTCTTCATCACCAATAATGTATGGACTGCTCGGGAAACTCGGAGAAACCTCATCACATTATTTTTGTTTGGACGATTATTCTTTATTCAAAGGGGCGTTTAAATCTTTGATAGAATTAGAAAACAAACTTTTAGAAAAAGTTGACTCCTCATTTTCTGTTTCAATGCCGCTGCTAAAAACAAGAATCCCAAAATCCGGGATTAATAATTTTCTACCTCAAGGTGTGGATATAGATCACTTTTTCAATATTAATAAGACTTCTGCCGCAAAAATGGATCGTATTAAAAAACCGATCATTGGATTTTTCGGCTTAATTTCAGAATGGGTTGATCTCAAAATAATCGATAGTTTGGCTAAAGATTATCCGGATTGTTCAATTGTAATTTTAGGAGACGCATCGGTAGATATTTCTTCGTTACGGACTTATCCAAATGTTCATTTGGTAGGTAAAGTCCCTTATGATGAGCTTCCTTCTTATGCCTCAAGATTTGATGTTGGTATTATTCCTTTTAAAATAAATGAGCTTACGGCAGCTGTAAATCCATTAAAACTGCTTGAGTATTTAGCTCTTGGGTTACCTGTGGTGACTACACCTATGCATGAAGTTGAAAAGTTTAAAGATTATATTTACATAGCTCATGATTTAAATGAATTTACAAAGATGGTTGAGATTGCTATAAAGAATGATACTGAAAAAATGAAGGAAGAGAGAAAGAAAGTGATTACCCATTATTCGTGGGAAATGATTACAGAAGGGATTGGGGAAATAATTCTTGAGGTTGAAAAGGGAAAAGTTGGTTGAAAAAAAAAATCTTAATTATTACCCAATATTATCCCCCTGAAGTTGGTGGCGGTTCGCAAAGGAGTGTGGGCTTTGCAGAAGAGTTTCGTGATGCCGGTTTTGACGTTACGGTAATCTCTCCATTCCCAAGTTACTTAATTCAAAAAGAAGAAGTAATAACCAAGAATAAACTATTTGAAAAGTCAAATCAAAATGGAATTACGCTTTACAACACTTTTGTTTATGCTTCTGATCGTGGTAGTTTTTTTTCGCGTATGCTTTACTATCTATCATTTTCGTTTTCTTCAACCCTTGTAGCTTTATTAAATGTAAAAAAAATCGATTATCATTTAACAATATCTCCACCGTTATTCAATGGTATTTCCGGAATGATTATTAAGATGATTAAGAAAAGTAAATTCATTTTTGATATCGGTGATTTGTGGCCGGAATCGGCGATTCAACTTGGTTTTTTGAAGAACAAAACTGCAATTAACCTAGCTGAAGGATTTGAAAAAATTATTTATGGAAAAGCTGATTTTATTAATGCCGTTACAGAAGTAACTCAACAAAAATTAAAAAACAAATTCCCTTTCATAAAAAGGATATTTTGGGTTCCCAATTTTGTCCGCACAGACTTAGTTGTAAAAAGAGAAAAAAAAGAAACACTGCTAAATGAATTAAATCTCAACAAAAAATTTGTTATTGGTTATGCTGGAAATATCGGAGGTGCACAAGGATTAAAACTTCTAATAGATGCAGCCAAACTTACATTGAACAATCCAGAAATAACGTATTTAATAATTGGAGATGGTGTTGAGCGTGAGATTCTTGAGAAAGAAGTAAAAAATTACGAATTGAAAAACGTACTTTTGCTTCCACCTGTGAACCGCGATTTAATCCTCGATTATATTTCTCTTTTTGATGTCACAGTAATTCCTTTAGTTAAAAACGATTTATTCCGTTTTACGATTCCTTCTAAACTTTATGAAGCAATGTCGTCTGAATCTCCGGTCATTCTTTGCGTTGATGGTGAAGCACGAAAAATTTTAGAAAAATCTAACTGTGGTGTATATTGTGAACCGGAAAACGAAAAAGACCTTGCTGAGAAAATTGAATGGATGGCAGATCATAAAAATAACCTTATGGCATTGGGTAAAGCAGGAAGAAAATATGCAATTGAAAATTATGACCGCAAAAAGATAATTGAGCGGTTTTCGAAAATGTTGATTGAAGATGTCTAAAAAAACTGAAAAAATATTAGTACTTCTCGCCGATTTCCTTTTTATTAATCTCGCGTGGATTGTGTTCTTCCATTTTAGAATAAGTTCGGGGATTTTT
>PCUD01000079.1:0-39445 GCA_002786785.1 Ignavibacteriales bacterium CG18_big_fil_WC_8_21_14_2_50_31_20
TTTTGCTATCATTTACAGAAAGAATAAGCACAATATCGGATTGTAAATCATCAAGATAAATTGCTCCGCTGTTATTTCCAAGCTCAGTTTGTTTAATTACAACACTATTTAACTTAAGCGAATCGCTATTAGTAAAATATGAAGGAACAATACTCTTCAACTTCCAGCCCGTCCAATTTATGGTATCTACCACAATTTTTTCAATTGACGAATTATCGTTAACAAACCAATATTCCAAAACATTTTGCGAATTATCACCATAAATCCAAATACCAAAATCAATATCGGTAGATAATTTAGGAAAGCCATTGTTGGAAGTTCTGCAAACGGCGTCAATTCCTAAAAATTTATATGCAAGTTTACCGGAATATTTGCCATTTTTAAATTTTGCATTACTAATAATAAATTGTGATAATAAATTATCCAATCCAACACTATTTTCTGTTTCAGTTGGATTTGACCAACCCGAATTGCTTTCAAAAGTGTCGTAAATAGTTCCAGTAACGTATTTATTTGCTTCGGTTATAAAAGTAAATTCAAAATTTTGGTTTAAAGTAAGTCCTTTTGTATCGCCAACTTTTTCGGAAAGAACAATTTTATAAACGCTACTTTCGGCAAGTGGATTTGCTGGAGAAAATTTCACCTTTCCGCTTGCGTATTCTGATTGGTCAACAGAAATTTGAATATTATTTCCGTCCGAATCTTGAAACAACACATTTCCTGGAAGCGTTAATGATGAAATTGCTCCGTCAAAGGATAAAATTATATCTGGTTTTATGCTAACATTTCGACTTTCATTTTCTGGATAAACCGAATTTAATGAAAGCGAATTCCGTTCTGTTTTAAAACTAAAAGTAACTTTCGAATTTAATTTTACTCCGCTTAAAGAATTTGCAGAAGTATCAACAGCTACAAAATAGTTTGTGTTTGCTTCAAAAATGCTATTTGGTTTAAAGGTAAGAATCGTATTTTCACTGTTCCAAAGAAAAACTCCATTTATTTGTGGAACAATTTGAATTGCATTTTCAACCGAAGCTCCATCAACTGGTTTATTAAACTCAAGCACAATTGAAGCATCAACTGAAATATTGCTCTCGTTATTTTCTGGAAAAAGACTAACAATTTGAAGTGGAGTGTTGAATAATGTTAAATTATCAAAAAATAATGTTCCACTATTTTTTCCACTTACTGCTTGTCTAATTGCAAATGAGTTAAATTTAAGCGAGCTAACATTTTCTATTGATCCCAAATCAAATGTTCTAAACTTCCAACCTACCCAATTAATTGTTCCCTGAAATCCCATTAAAAGGGTTGAGTTTTGGTCGGTAAACCAATATTGAAGAATTGATTCGCTATTATCACCAAAAACCCATATTCCAACCGAGTTTTCGTTGTGTAAATCCAACACAAGTTCGGGCGAGTAAAGTATGCGAGTATATCCACCACTTGAAGTGGTAAATTTATAATCAAGTTTTGCCGAATTACTTCCAGAAAAAACGTTTTCGTTGCCAATAGTCATAAAAGTTGCGTTTGCATCGACTCCGCTGGTTAACATTTGCCAATCATTAATGGCTTCAAAATTATCTAAAACACTTCCAACAACATCAAAAGATTCGCCAGTTGTAAATGTAATTTTGGTATTTTGGTTTGATAAAATTCCGTTTGCCCCCTCAATTCCATTATAAATAATCATTGAATAAGTGCTGTTTTCTTTCAACTTTTGGGTTGGAATAATTGTAACAGTCCCATCGGCACATTTGGATAAATCGTAATTTATTAAAAGTGGAAATCCCGAATTATCAAAAAGCTGAATTTTACTTTCAACCGTAAAAGGATTTACTTCGCCATAAAAGTTAATTTGTGGATTTACAGAGGTGCTAACATCGGTTTCGTTATCGGCGGGATAAGTATTAACAATTTTAAGTGTGCGAGTGTAGCGAGCAGTAACGCCCCAAACTACAGGAGTTATTGTAATGTGACCTGTATTTGCATCCGCCCAATCGTAAATTGCATTTTTTCCGTTAAGAATTCCACCATAATTTCCAGCATTTTTATCACCGTAAGGATCGTTGCAATATAAAGAATGTCCATCGCCATATTGTCCAATTGCCACAACAATATGTCCATCGGTTAAACTTGTAGTGCAAAGCATGTAAGGAAATTCCATATCCAGTTCAGCTTTTACTTTTGCCCAAGTAATTGAAGCCGAGTGAGTCGCATCAATTCCGTGCTTTTCAAAAAACTCTTCACTATTGCTATTTGGACTTCCGTTATTCCACATATATCCATGAGCACCGCTTGTAAAACCGGGATTTCCATTAGGGTTAATAGTAAAATTATTATATGTATAGTTGTTATAAGTATAAACATCCGATAAATATTTTCCATATTGACTTGTATAGCCGTGAGTATAAATTGGGTCTGGTGGCAAAATATTGTAAGATGCAATTATTTCCATTGCACTTGTTGCACCGCAAGCCAGATAACCTTGATGGCGTCCATTTACTGGATCTTTAATCCACGGACCAGAATCTCGCGAGCTAAAAACCTGATGAATGTGCTGCCATTGCTCAAGTCCTTTAATCTGATCTGGATTTTCAAGCTTATTGTTGGAATAAAAAATATTGGCTTCAAGATTTTTTTCAAGTCTAAATATTGTCTCAGAATTTGATTTTGAATTTATTTGAATAATTTCGTTATTGCTATAATTTTGGTAAATAATATTTCCATTTTGGGAATAATTTGGGTTCATCTCAAATGAGTTTTGTGAATCAGTAATTTTGGATAATTCGCTTTTTTCGATATTGTATTCAAATATGTCAGAATTTATTAGTCTCACATTTTCAAAATCGATTTCTTTGTTAAAAAATACGATTGATTTTGAATCACTTTTCCATTTTGGATTTTCACCATTGCCCACAAAAGATATGTTTTGAGAATTTAAATTGTACAAATTGATTTTTGCATCAACTGATTGAAATGCGAGCATTAAATTATTTGGCGACCATGTAGCGTTAAAATACTCAATTTCGCCATCTGATATTTTTTGAATTGACTGACTCTCTAAATCCAAAATACTCAGTTCACTTTGCTCATTTGAAAAAACAACTGATTTTCCGTTTGGCGAAATAGTTGCTCTATTTGTGTAAAATCCAAAATCAAATTTTATTGCTTCATTACCATTTATTATGAACAATTCATTTTCAATTGTAAACGCAATTTTGTTGTTGGAAGAAAAAGAAACTTGACCAGAATTTTTAACAAAATCAAAAAGCTTTGTAAAAGTCCGTTTCTCCAAATCGTAAATTGCTGGCGCTTGCAATTTGGTTTTTGAATCAATCAGCTTAAAGCCAATAAGCTGTCCGCTTGGCGAAACTTGAATATATCTTCCACAACCAGGAGCAGAAATAAGTTCTTCCAAATTTCCGTTATTCAAAAGATATAATGTTGATTCAAAATTATTTGTTAGCAAAATTCCGTGAGGAGTTTCAATTGGATTTATTAAATATATTTCGTTTTTATCTTTAGCTATTAAATTGCTAAAACAAAGCATTAAAAATGCAACAAGAATATTTTTCATTTTTGATTTCTTTCAATTATAAATATTTACAAAGATAACCCAATACAAATTCAAAAGAAATTTTAAAATGCGTCATTTGAAAGAGAAAAAGATGGAATTTAATTTTGCTTATATTTTGTTTCTAAATCTTCCAATCTAAATGTCAATTTGTTATAATCGGCTTCTTCAATTTTTTTAATAAGAATTCTTGCTTTGTCCAAATGAATATTTTCTTTTAAGTAAACATCTAACTGAAATCTTAAAGCAAGTGTTTTGTTTCTTTTATCTGCAGATATTTCAGCGTTCTCAAAAAATGGCAATGCTTCAATTGGTTTATTCTGTTGAAATAAAGCAATTCCTTGAAGCAGATTAAATTCAGCTATGTAATATTTTTCCAAAAACTTAGGTTGTTTTAAAATGAGTTTGTTGAAAGCAGAATAATTTTCCGTTGCTAAAAGTGTTGTGAGTTTGTAGATGTATTTTGATTCAGCTTCGTTTTTTAAGTCAAGTTCAAATAGGGCAGCATAAAAATCATTTAGCTTAGATTTATATATTTTAATTGCATCTGGGTTTTTGTTTAACCAATTGGTGTAAACACAATAATATTTTGTGTGTTCAATTATTCCTTTCCAAGTGTTAGGATTTTGGAATGCACAATTTGCATGTTTGGCAGAGGAATCAACTTGGTTGGTAATAAAATAGTATTTAGCTTTTACAAAATTATCAACAATGCCATAATTATCATTTTTGATTTTAGTACTAACTTTTTTTGCTTGGGTTAGATTCAAAAGAGTGTGGCAATACCAATTTAAAACTCTTTTGTTTTTGGGATATATTTTAATAAACTCTTCAAAAAAACCAATTGCCTTGTTGGGATTGTCTTCCATAACCGTATTTATTTCAATTAACATTAAAAGCGCTTGTGCATAAACTAATTTGGAGTTTTTTACTGCAAGATTTATAAAAGTTATTCCCTCATTTCTGTTTCCAGAAACGCCAAGTATTGAAGCAATAAAGCCAGTAAATCCGTTTAGGCGAGCGGCATAGTAACTAAAAACTCCTGGATATAAATAAGCATCGTAACATTCTGGAAATTCATCAATTATATCTTCAAACATTCCATTGGCTTTTATTCCATTTACATAAGCAGCCCACCACGAGCCATTTAATCCCGCATAACGCGAATAATATCCGTGCAGCGAAGCAATATAAAAACGATTAGTTGGAGTGATAGGAATATCGTTTAAAATTTGAATTGCGTCTTCAAGCTTTGCAATTGATTCATTTACAAGAATTTCACGCAGTGAATCTCGTCCATTTATTGAAGAGAGGTTTATTTTTTCATGCAACTCTAAAGCATCTGAGCTAAAATAGTGGAAATAATATTTGGGATTTTTTTTGTCTAATTTAATTAACGAATCACAAATACTTTTAACTTTTTCGTACTCATCATTGTAAGTTAAAGCGATTAGCTTTTTATCTAATGAATCTACTTTAAGAAAATTTTGAGAAAAAATTGTTGAAGAGAGGAAAAGAAATATCCATATATTTTTCATAAACTCATAGCCAAAATAATAATAAAAAAAGCAAATACTCAATGTGGAAAATAAGAAAATAATAATTAACTTTTGATTAAAGATAAAAACACAAAATGAGGTCGAGATGGAAAATCTTTTTTCAAATAGTATTACAAACGAAGAACTTTTTGAGAACCTTTATTTTTCTAAAAATGAAAAAGACATAGAAAAAGTAATAAACACTTATTCAGAAATTTTCATGCATGAAAATTGGTTTCCACTTAATGGAACTGAAAATAATTTTGGAACTGTTGAAAATCAACAAGCATCTCCAATACCAGCATTAATTGAAAAAATAACAAATTCAATTGATGCTATTTTGACGAAAAAGTGTATTGAAGCTGGAATTGATCCGAAGTCTAAGGACGCGCCTCGAACAATGGAGAAAGCAATTGAATTGTTTTTTCCCGACCATAAAAAATGGGATTTGTATTCATTTCGCAAGACTCAATCAGAAGAGATTCAAATAATTGCAGATGGTCCTAGGATGGATACCTCGTTAATTATTTATGATAATGGAGAAGGACAGCATCCAGAAGATTTTAATAAAACATTTCTTTCTTTATCGCGTGGAAACAAAAATGAAATTAAATTTGTCCAAGGGAAATATAATATGGGCGGAAGCGGTGCAATAGTATTTTGTGGCAAAAACCGATATCACTTAATTGCATCCAAAAGATTTGACAAGACGGGGAAATTCGGATTTACATTAATCAGAAAACATCCTTTTACTGAGGAAGAAAAAACGACAAAAAAGAACACTTGGTATGAATATTTAACTGTAAATAAAGAAATTCCATCGTTCGAAATTGAAGCATTAGAATTAGGACTCTATAATAGAAAATTTATAACAGGGACAATTCTTAAGCTATATTCTTATGATCTACCTTCTGGTGCTCGTTCTGTGATTTCAAGAGATTTAAATCAAAGTATAAATGAATATTTATTTGAACCAGCATTGCCGTGTTATACAATTGATAAACATCAAAGATATCCAGACGATAGAAATTTGGAAAGAGATTTATATGGTTTAAAAAGACGACTTGAAGACAACAAGGGAAAATATGTTGAGGATTATTTTCTTGAAACATATGATGACAAAAAAATAGGAAATCTAAAAATTACTTGTTACGTTTTTAAAACAAAAATTGATGATAAAAAAGCGAAGGAAAGTAAGGAGGCAATTAGGAGAGAGTTTTTCAAAAATAATATGTCCGTTCTTTTTTCTCAAAATGGACAGGTTCAAGGATACTTTACGTCTGAGTTTATTTCAAAAACATTAAAAATGCAATTTTTAAAAGACTATTTGCTCATTCATGTTGATTGTACAAACCTTGAATACGAGATTCGCTCTCAACTTTTTATGGCTTCACGTGATAGATTGAAGAATGGAGAAGAAACTGCTCTGCTGAGAGAAACGATAGGCAAAGTATTGTTAAAGAGTAAACTTGTAGAGATAAACAAAAAACGCAAAGACTCTATTTCCTTTGCTAGTGAAGATAAAAATGAATTGTTAAAATCCTTTACTAAAAACTTACCACTCAAAAGTGATTTATTGAAATTACTTAATAGCACATTCAAACTTGAAGATAATAGTCCAAAACCAGAAAAGAAAAAGGATAAAGGAAAAAAGCCTAAGGGGAAGGAAAAAGAATTTAATCCAAAACGATTTCCTTCATTCTTTAAGTATGGAAAAGATGGGACTATGGATAAACCAATAATTAAAATACCTCTAGGCGGTGAGAAAACAATAAGATTTAGCACAGATGTTGAGAATGATTATTTTGTAAGAGTTGAAGAACCAGGCGAGTTGGAGGTTGGAACATTAAAGCAGAATGAAAACGAAACTGAAGGTGGAAGAAAACCAGGAGAACCCAAAAAGATAGAAGAATTATTTTATGTTCAAAAAAGTAATCCACAAGATGGTACGATAAAAATAGTTTTTGCACCAACTGAAGATGTTAAGATTAATGATACCGTTGAAATTAAAGCTACATTGTCAAATCCTGGAAATGACTTTGATCAAATCTTTCTTGTTAAAATTGTTGAACCAGAACATAAAAAGGAAAAAGTTAAAAAAGAAGAAAATGATGAAGATAATAAAATAGGTTTACCAGAATTAATCTTAGTATATAAAGAAAAGACGGAAAATGAAGATAGACGAACGTGGGCTGACTTGGATGAAAATGGAATACCTATGGAGTTTAATACAATTGTGCACCCAATGGCAGAAGCTGATGTTTTGGAAACTATATTTGTAAATATGGATAGCAATGTTTTGAAAAATTACAAATCAACTTTGAAGTCTGAAGAACAATATGAGCTAGCAGAAAAACGGTACTACACTTCTGTCTATTTTCATACGTTGTTTTTATTTACAATAAGTAAAAATAAAAAGTATTCTATGAGGCAAACAATAGGTGAAGAAGAACAAGACCGTGATTTAGTAGAATATGTAAAAGATGTATTTGAAAGCTACTACGCCCAATTCCTACTCAACTTTGGAATTGAGCAGTTAGTTGATAGTTTGGATGGGTGATTATTTAGGAATTGAATGTTTTGCGTGAATACTTAATAAGACTCTTTCTATATCCAATAATTCAGGTCTATTCTGCTTAGAATACTTTAACATATTATTAATTAAGACAAACAACTCATTATCTTTTATCTCAAAATCTGATTCATGCAAATTACCAATTGGTAAATTAGAT
Organism: Ignavibacteriales bacterium CG18_big_fil_WC_8_21_14_2_50_31_20; assembly: GCA_002786785.1. Lineage (GTDB taxonomy): Bacteria > Bacteroidota > Ignavibacteria > Ignavibacteriales > Melioribacteraceae > 1-14-2-50-31-20. The sequence continues at coordinate 7,848 of PCUD01000079.1, forward strand.
TGAAATACATACCAAAACATCTTTCCTAATTGAAAAATATCTGACTTAAAGTCAATTTTACAATCAAAGCTAAATTCTAATTTCTTCTTTTCAGTCAGGACTTTATTCATTACTTCAGGAGACAACCACCCATATGGGCCAATTTTTTCATTTTCAATATCAATTGATTTTTCTTCATCTTGATGTGCTGCGAGCCCAAGGTCTCCTATTTTTAAATTTCCATTACAAAAAAGAATGTTGTCGCTTTTGATATCTCTGTGGAAATACTTTAAACTATGAAGCTTAATGAATGCTTTTGTAATGGTTATACATAGTTCAATTTTATCAATAAGTTCTAAACGTTTATTTTCTATTAGATTCGTTAGATCTTGTTCAGCATATTCCATTAAGTAATATTTATAAGAAAACTCACGAAGGGGTGATTTACTAGAAGGTCGTTTCTTTATTATTACTTCTCCTGAATCAAATATTTCAATAATATTCTGAATGTTTTTTTTCTTGCAGTCAGTTAAAACAGCAATTTCATAATTAAAGCGTTTTAGCCTAGTATTTTCATAATAATAAAATTTACATATCTTCATAACCAACGAGGGGACACTATCAACGATATCCTCACTAATTTTTGATAAGAGTAAGATATATGAATTTCCACCTTTTTCAATAATATTTGTTATTACTAGATCATCACCATTAATATTAATTATATTCTTCTCTATTTCTTCTGAGAGAATAAAGCGGTTTCCTTGGATAGTACAGCCATTGGGTAGTCTTAATCTAGTTGACATCAAAAAACTCGACATTATAAAAACTGTTTAATTCTTCCCAACTAAAAGTAAAGAACTGTTCAACTTTAATTAAGCTTAAGTGAATTTTGGGCACTTCATACTCTTCTAAATAAAATGAAATAATATCTTCTTGTTCTTTGTTTGGAGAAGAATTCTGATTCATTAAAATGTTTTTTAAAATTTTATATCTTTTTTCTCTAGCTGATTTTGAATTGGATTGACTAACACAATTAATAGCATATTCTCTTAGAATTTCAGAGTTGTCATTTGAGGGTGTAATTTCTTTACCAATTAAAACTATGATTTTATAAAATTTATTTAGAATATTTTGTTCTATCGTATTTTTATAGATTAATGAGAAGAGGGTATAAAAATCATTTTTTTGTCGAAAGCGTGTCTTATTTAGTGGGAAAATATCATTTAGAATTAAAATTTTGTTAAGAATCTCAATAAACTTATTTTTAATATTTGATGATTCCTTGTCTGAAATATCATTCTTGAATAATATGTTAACCGCATCTTTTTTATCGGTAAAATCAAACTTTATTAGACTAACAATTTCTTCAACAAAATCACGATCATTCATTCTCACTATTGTCTGATTACTAAATAAATCTAATTTTTTTAGCTCTTCACGTTGAGTTAAATCTTCCACTAATTTTAAAAATTTTGTTTTAATAAACTTTGCTTTATTTAATTCTGGACGATTTAGACTTTTCCCAAGGTTATTAACGCGGTAATAAAATTCTTCTAGTGAATCAGCCGAATCTAATTGAGTAATTATTGCTATTGGTAAAAGGTATGATTTAAAATTCGGGAAATCATCTTCTGAATAAAATTTTCCACTTTTGTCACTGATTAATTTCTTAATAAATTTTAATAGTGTTCTTGTCCTCTGTTGTCCATCAATCATTTCATAATTATTTTTACTACTTTCATAGATAAAAAGTGTCGGCAAAGGATAACCCTTAATGATTGATTCAATTAATTCCTCTTGATCTGTTGGACTCCAAACAAAATTTCTTTGAAAAGGAGGGTTAAGCAATAGTCTCCCATTTTCAACAACGTCTAGAAGTTTTTCAATTGACCACTTTTCAATTGAATATTTCATCCATTCCTCCTTTTATACAAAACACGCATTACAACCAACACCTTCTGCTTCTATTAATGTATCAATAAGAAATTCAGAAGATTGGTTTTGTGCTTGTCTTTCCGTTTTTTTTATATAATCTAATTTTATTTGTCTAATTCTTTCTGGTTTAATCAAATCAGTTAGTTTTTCGTCTGACATCCAAGTAAAGCCATCTTTTTCATACTCAAGAGATTTGTTAAAAAGCTCACGATGTTGCTCGTAAAGCCAAACCCACTCAATTTTTTGTTGAAAGAAGCAGAAAAAGCAACCAGAACGGCTACGTGAGTAATATCCTTTTTGTCCATCAACCTCAAACTCAACTTTTTTATAATAAGCAGGAACGCCAACACCACTTTTTTCTAGTAGTGCAAATATATCATTTCTGTTTAACCCATCTTCATTATCGACTAAAGGAAAAACATCTTCATATGAAAGAGGCAAGTTTTTATCTTTTAGAGAGTTAAACACAATTTGGTTAAATTCTTTAATTCCAACTGTAAGCAAGTCATTCAGTTTTCTTTTTTGAGGATAACTTTCAGTTACATCTTTTAGTATTAAATCTGTAAAAATGTCAACAGAACCATTTTTTAGTGTATCAAGTGCAATCTCCGCCATAAAGAGTTTATTCGAATTACTTAACACACTTCTTATAACATCTTCACTCCAGATGTTTTTTCTAAATGGGAAAATAGATTGTATGTTTTCCTTCTTTGAAATGTAACCTTCTCTATCTTCATCGTTTCTAATTCCAACATAAGAAATTGAGAGTTCATTTTTCACAACATCGTTTTCAAATGGTTCTAATTTCAATTTTTTAGTACACCAACGTGCTTGAGCAGAAGGTAAATATCCACCATACGAATTTAAGAAGTGATCAAAAGGGTTATCAAAATGAGAATTTTTAGCCGCTTTTATTCTAAGAATTTTTTTTCCAAGGTATGATTCAATGTTTTCTAGTAATGTGTAAGTATCATCAAGTTCTTTGCCTGTATCACTAAAATAATATTCAACAGGTAAAGTTGGATATTTGTCATGTAAATATATTGCCAAAGCAGCACTGTCTTTACCACCACTAATACCAAGCAAATGTTTAACTTTTTTAGTCATCTAGTTCATCTTTCAATAAAGTTAAAAGTAAAGATATTCTTTCGTTTTTATCTTTTATATTTTTGAAATTATCAACAAATAAATTGTCAGAATTATGAAGAATTTTAGGAACCCTAATTATTTCGCTCCTCAATCCATCACGAATGGAAGTTATCTCAACTTTTACAGCATCTTCCTTTTGAATATCTATGTCTAAATTAGTAAAATCGGAGAGATTATCAAACTCCTTTTTTGTTTTTGAAAGGGTATCGTAAAAAATTTCTTCATCTTCATCTTCAAACTTTTCAGGTTGTTTCCCAATTAGTCCTTGCGCAAAAGATGTAATCCATGCTTCACGTTCATCTAACTCAGAATTTATACGTTGAAGAATAATCTTTTGTTTTGGTAATAAAGAGAATTTACGAATAGATTTATATCTGTTTTGTATTAAAACTTTATATTCAGGAAAGACAATGTCACTAAAATCAAATTCTTTAATAATGGCTTCTTCAATTCTGCTAAGAAGAGCAGGATAACTCAATTGAAGCTCGTTGATACAGTTTTTTAATTTTGCAAAATATTTTTCAATTATTTTTGTGTTTTCATTAAAAAGATTAGTTGTGTAACCTAAAGCACTTGGAAATTCAACAAAAAAAATATTTTCAGGATCTTTTGCATTTGTTATTGCATCCCTTAGATCAATAGTCTTTTGATTTAATCTAAGAGTTTGTTTGCTGTAATATGTCAAGGATTTATGTAAAATTAGAAAAGGTTTTATTGTTTCAATAAAATTAACTTTGTCTCCAATACCACCTTCATGAGCATTAATAAGTTTTCGATATTTATTAAAAAAGTCTAATTTAATTCCACCAAGGTCAAATGATTTCAAAAAATAATCTGAAGGTTTTTTAAGAATTAAGTCAATTGTTTCTGTACTAATTTCAGAAACAAATTTTTCTCCATAAAAAAGTGCAAAATCATTCCTTTTTATAAAAATCCAAACCGTCAACCAGACATCAATAAAACCATTTTTTAAACCAAACGGTTTTTCCGATAGAAGCTCAATTAGAGATAATATGCTTTTGCGTGTTGCTTTACTTTCAAAAAGAAAATTATCCATTTTTCCCCAAAGTGGTTGAAATGACGGTTCAGTGGGTGTATCAAAATAAAAATTTGAATCTTTTCCTTTATGAATACCTGTTGATTTTAATAGTGTTAAATAAATTGTTTTTTCTGGTGGAAACTTATCTTTAAGAAATCCAAGATTTGGTTTATTCCAATTGTTTATCAACTGTGTTAGTAAATCTCGTTTTGCTTTATTAATACTTCCTGAAAGAGACATTCTGTTAATTAATTCGTTTTTATAAATAGGAGCATTGAAATAAATTGCATTGCAAACATTGGAGATCATTCTGTTAAATTCAGTTTTACTTGTAACTTTAATTTCTGCACCATTATAAATCCAAGTAATATTTTTATTTTGTGTAAAAAGAGACTGAACTAAAAATTGGTTTAGTTCTTTAATATGAAATTCTTTGAGTTTTAACAACTCTTTCCGAGCAACACTATCCTCACCAATCTCATTTGAAATTACAAAATTTACTTTTTCAATTTCTCTAATATGTTCTATGACTAAATTTTTGTCTTTAATATGAATAAAAATTATTTGATCATTCAAAGAAGAAGATAAAACAATTTTATTTGCTCTTATTTTTTCGTTAACCACAATATTTATTGAGCCATCAAAACGAGCATCCGCTTTATCTGTTAATGGTTTCTCTGTAATAATGTAGTTAAAATATCTTGGTGTTCCAGTACTATAAAAATGTTCACTTGCAAGGACAGGAGGAATACCAAAATATTTTTCCACATAGCTTGACAAATTTTGAGATATTGTAATTTTATGCTCGGCACTTTTAACTAAAAAGTCTAAATCTAAATCTGTTCCTTCAAACAACACATAAGAATCACGAAAATTTTGAAACCTAATTATTTTATGTTTTTCTAATTTTTTTAAATAAGAATCTATGTTTTTATATTCGTGTGTGATTGAAAGGTAATGAGTCAAAAAGGAATTATTTATTTTTGCACCTGCTTTACTAAAGATAGAAAGAATACCTATGGTTTTTATAATTCCTTCAAAAATCTCTATTTCTTCATCAAAATTTTCATGTACCCTTTGTAATGCTGTACTCACAGATTGCCAATTGATAAAGTCACTATTGTATTTACTAGTTAAATAATAATAAAAACTAGATACTAAATAGTCGTAAACATCAATTAAGTTTATATATGGTTTTTTATCATTGTTTATTTGTGAAGTATTTGTGTTTAGAAAAGTAAATAATGATCGCTCATTTTGCCCATATTTTTGTAATGCAAGCGTAAGTGTTGCAATAGATAGAATATCATGTGGATATAGCTTTCTGGCGATTTCAAAATTAATTAATTTTAATTGATAAGCTCCTGAATCGCGAATGCATTGCAATAAATCTCTTTCCCTCGGAATTTCTTTTTTTCCATTGTTTATCTTTTTTGCCGCCAATAACAGAAGTTGTTCAACTGGCTCATTAAATAGTACATGGTGAAATCTTCCTTTAACTTTACTCCACTCGTCTTTTTGAATATTAGCCAAACCATTTGAGTAACTATCAAAAGCCTGATGAAGAGTTGTAATCAGCATTATATCTTTTGAGTGATCGTTAACAAATTCTGCTAATCTTTGAATGTCTGATAATTCTTTTTCAGGATTGGTTTTTGCTGAATATTCTAGAATTTTTCCAAATTCATCAATTAATATTATGGTGTGAAAATTTTCAATTCTATTCTTTTTATATCTTTTTTCAATAGACGTAATAAAATCGTTACTAATAGGTTCTTTTAGATTTGAGTTTATTAGATTACCAATTGCCTCGTAGTATCCTGTTATACTAATTGTTTTATATTGGTTGTTGCAAAATATATTTAATTCACTATTGAAGAAAATTTCTTTGTTCTCAAGCTGTTTCTGAAAAGCTAACAAAAAGGAAGATTTTCCAGTACCAAAAGAACCTATTAGTTCAAAGGAGTGAACCCCTTTTTGGATATTACGTTCAATGGAATTAAAGATTAATTCTGTATTTGGCGTAGAGAAATATTCTATTTTATTTAAGAAATCTCTTTCAATATTTATTGACGGTGTAAAGTTATTTTGCATAATATTCTCTTAGTACTTCCCACTTATCAATTTTGTTTTTTATTTGAATTTCTTTAATACCAGAATCTTCTTTAAAAACTACATTACTATACAAATTCTGAATAGCTAATAGTTTTTTGTACAATCCATCTTCGCTAATTAAAAAGCAATTACCTACAGAATTATTTTTAGTTAGTACATTATAAAAAGAGATGGAATCAGAATCAATAAATTGATCTAGTATTGCAAATAGTATTATTTCGATTGGAATCTCTTGCCTATCGTTTATGACAACATGAAAATTATCGCTTCCAGAAAGACCAACTTTGTCAAGAATGTTATTTTCAATAAAAATACCAGAAAATTCATCCTCTAAGTTTTTTTCTTTCTTGTTGTTCATTGTGTAGTTTCGTAGAAATACCGCCAAATCCTTTTCTAATGTAGCTTTATTATAGTTGTAATTTTCTAGGTTACACTTTTGGACAAGGGTATTTAACAGACTTTTTAAATCATAATCAAGCTTTTCTTTTTTTAATTCGTTGAAAAACAAATTATAAATGCTTGCATAGTTTGAGTTTATTAAATTATAGTGTAGCAACCAGGTGGTTGCAGGGTTTTCAAGAAATGGGTCGGCACCAGTTTCACCAAAAATAAATTCACCAAACGGGCTTATCTGTTTGTCTTCCTTTAATATTCCAAATGCCATTAACCAATAATGAATAGAAGAAACCATGTTTTTACCAACGCCAAGTTCTACAACAGCATTTAGACTATTAAAGTTTCCATTGTTTTTAACAAAATCAAAGCCTTTTTTTAGCCAGATTTGTCTGCAGTTAAATGATTCGTGTCCATAAAATTTATATTTATTGCTCATAAACTCTTTAATTTCCCATCATTCCATTTAAATCAATTGTCTCCATATCTTGAATATTAATTCCTTCGGGAAGTTTAAATTCGTTTGGAGAAACTGTAACATCGACTTCAACGCTTGTTGCAATTTGGATTATGCTTAATCCCATAGCATTAATTTCTGATTTTATTGGAATTGATTTCCAAACCCAAATTTTAGATTTCAATTGTTCAATTTCCCAAATATCACAATCTTTACCGTTTATTGTCTCAGTTCCTGTTTTTTTTCCACCCATTTTTTTCATCATTTCTTCACCAACATTTACAGCATCTGTTCCTTCGGGGAACATCGAAAAAATAGGATTTTCCATTTTTGTGGCAGTATTTGTCTTGTTATCAATTGAATAAACCCAGTTTCTATCCATTATTACTTTGGTGTCCATTTCTTGCTTTATTCCCATCATATCCATAACAACTTTTGTGTTTTTTGCTTCGAGCATTCCATAATTATCAAAGTACATAGTTTCGGTTCCAACCATTGAGCCACTTGATTGATAAACAATTTTCCCAGATTTGAATTGATAGCGATTAATATTTTGAGCATAGTTAATAGATACAAAAACAAATGCAATAATTAAAACAAACGATATTTTTTTCATAATAGTTCCTCTTTAAATAATAAAGACAGCATAAATTTGGTTAATGATATTGAGAATGAAAATTCTTTTCACCTGCAAGAATTTTAGTGTTTATATTATTTTCTTTTCGTGGCAGCGGACAAGTTGCATATTTAGTAAATACGCATGGCGGATTGTAAGCCTTATTAAAATCAATAAATAATTGCTCGTTTGAGTTTGGCTTTTCAATATATAAAAATCTACCAGCGCCATAGGTTTCTTCGCCATTTGATTTATCTCCAAAAACTAAAAAATATCCGTCTTCTGCAACTGAAGGTTCAACGGTAAAAAATTGGTCTCCTATTGTAAAAGCTAAATATCCTAAAACTATGGATTTTTCAAACGTGCCTATTGCTGTTGGAGTTAGTACTTCTTTTGCAGTTTCGTATTCAATAAATTCAGCAGGTATTTTCCAAGTTGAATCAATTTCAAACATTTCAATATCGCTGAACTCTTTTAAAAGCGGAGCTTCCGAATCTTTTAGTCTAATTCCATACTTATCACCACGTTTAACAACAAACCAACTAAGTGAGCCATATTTTAAAATAGATGTGTTTTCGATTAAATCGTTATTTAAAATTTGCGAGGTAACTATTGTATCGCTACAATAAACTTTTTGGTTGTTATATATTTCAACAGAAACTACCGAGTCTTGCAAAATAAATGCTCCTAAATTTGGGGCGTTTAAGTTTTTTGGAAAAACCATGTTGCACGTTTCATCAGAGCCAAAAGTATTTTTCCCTTCCTTTAGCCAATAAAGTCCTACTAACGAAAGCCAACTATTCGGGTTTTTTAATCTTTCAATTCTTTGGGTGTGAAAATTTTTAATTGATTTAATATATTCTGTCTCTGGTTTCTGTGCGCAGCCAAAAATTAAAAATATAAATAACATTGCTAAAACAAATTTTTTCATTTTTAATCTCGTCAAAAAGTTAAACCTAAATTGGGTTAAACGGTAATTAATAAACAAATAAATATAACTGTAATTTAATAATAACTTTCAATTAAATTTATCTTTTAATAGCTTTGTTTCTTTTGAAATCAATAATAGTAATAAATGTATAAAATTATTTTAATAATACTACTTTTTGTAATTGTTGTCTCGCTTGTTTTTAGTAACGAAGAAAAAACAGAAGTGATTTTATCGCCCAAATTTATTTACAACGAAATTTATTTGTACAACAACACACTATCAGAAAGAATTGATTCTTTTTTTCAACACAGATATGAACTTGGTGCTTTTACTGGCGCAGTTCTCTACTCCGCTCACGATACAATCTTTTATAAAAAAGCATTTGGTTTTGGAAATATTAGAAAAAAAGATTCATTAAAAGTTAGTTCAAAATTTCAACTTGCCTCTGTTTCAAAAACCTTTACTGCATTTGCAATAATGCTTTTGGAAAAAGAAGGTAAAATATCATTTCAGGATAGCATAAGAAAATTCTTTCCAAATTTCCCTTATGAAAACATTACAATTCATCAACTTCTTGTTCATCGGTCAGGTTTACCAAATTATATGTATGTAGCGGATGAATTTTGGCGCGACAAAGAAAATACAACATTAGATAATTGTGATGTTCTTGATTTGCTAATTGCTCATAAACCATTAAAATATGGAACGCCTGGGCACAGATATAATTACAATAATACTAACTATTCAATTCTTGCTTCAATTGTTGAAAAAGTTTCAAAAATGAAATTTTCTGATTTTGTAAAGAAAAAAATATTTGACCCAATTGGAATGATAAATACAAACATTTATGATAAAAACGATTCTGAAATTTTCACTGAGCCAGTTCTTGGATATATTAAATGGAATAGAGTTGCAGACAATACATATTTAAATGGTGTTGTTGGCGATAAAGGTGTTTATTCAACCATTGAGGATATGAATAAATTTAGTAGAGCAATATTTGACAATTATTTTTTTACAAAAGAAGAAATGGAGAAAGCTTATCAGCTTTATAATAAAGAACTGCACGATAACGACAATTACGGCTATGGCTGGCGTATAAATATGCTTCCAGATAGTTCTAAAATTGTTTATCATTCGGGTTGGTGGAAGGGATTCCGTTCTTATTTTATTCGTTCATTAAAAGATGAAAAGACGATAGTTGTTTTGTCAAATAATAGTAGAACAGGAAAACTAAATACTAAAAGACTTATGGATTTATTTGATATTAAATATGAATATACAGATTCGTTTTTTAAGGAGGATTCTAATTTTAACTAATAATGGTTTTAATTACCAAATATTTTTACTTCCGATTTTCCATCACTAGTTTTAAACCCACGAAACATTCCAGTTGTGTTAAAAGTCAATGTAATGTTTGCTTGTTTGTCAATTCCAATAACCCCACCGTCACCTTTTTGTTTTGCTAATTTTTTCATAATAACTTCGTTAGCTGCATTTTCAAGTGACATGTTTTTGTATTCAATTAGCGCCGAAATATCGTGTGCTACAACATTTCTGATGAAAAATTCACCGTGCCCAGTTGCTGATAAAGCTGCAGTGTTGTTATTGGCATAAGTACCAGCTCCAATAATTGGAACATCACCAACTCGACCATACTTTTTGTTTGTCATTCCTCCAGTTGAAGTTCCTGCAGCAAGGTTTCCATTTTTATCCAATGCAACACAGCCAACAGTTCCAAATTTATTATCAACGTTTGAGTTTAGCGCACTTATGTTTTTTTCCTTTTCGTTTTTAATAGTTTTTTGTAATGATTCCCACCGTGCATCTGTTCTAAAATAAGATGGATCTACAATTTCAAGATCGGTTTTTTTTGCAAATATTTCTGCCCCTTTTCCAACCATCATTACATGCTCTGATTTTTCCATAATAGCACGTGCAAGTTTAATTGGATTTTTAACTGTTGTAATTCCAGCAACAGAACCAGCGTTTAAGCTACTTCCATCCATAATTGCAGCATCAAGTTCGTTTATTCCATTTGCTGTAAACACTGCGCCCTTACCAGCATTGAACAAGGGAGAGTTTTCCATAATAATAATTGTCTGTTCAACAGCATCAATTGAACTCTCACCATTTTCTAAAATAGAGTATCCAGTTTCAAGAGCTTCGTTTAGCTTGTTTATATATTCTAAAATTTGTATTTCGGAAAAATTATCCTTTGTCATATTTCCGGCACCGCCATGTATAACAATTCCAAAATTAATTTTTTGGGTTTCTAGCTTGGGCTTATCAACGGAATTATTGCAGGACAAAAGAAAGAAAACTAACACAAATAATTGTAAAACTATTTTGTAAATATTCATATTTCGCTTCCAAAATTATTTGTACAAAACGTCCTTTATTTGAAACCGACCAAAAGTAAAATCACGATTTGCAAGATTCCATTCAAACTCAAAATAAGTTGGAATAATGTAGGTGCCAACATCCTTGTAGTTTGCTAAATACATTGTAAAATCTTCTTTTGAGTAGTCGTTTTTGCCAGGCATAAATCTATCGGTTGAAGTTATTTTTACAACCTCATTTTTATCATTAAAATAAAAAACGGCAGATGCTTCAACGTTTTTATCCCAAATAATTGCAGTTACAGAATTGTTACTATTGTATTTCCACTGTACATTTATGTTGGGCAATAGAGAGGTCGGTGCAAAAATAGATTCTATCAGATAAAGCACTAAGTATGAACGATTTAATTTAATTCCAACAAAACTATTTAAAGTAATGCTTGATAAAAGCTTGGTTTCTGTGGATGCTAAACCATTAATGTATGTGTTGGTTGTCCTTTCCCAAATTGGATTGTTCTCATAGATGTCAGAAATTTCAATAAACGCTGGAGATATGGTTGATAGATTTAAAGTTGAATTTGTTTCAATCCATTCAGAATTATGATTGTTTCTAATTTTGCCAACATAATTAACAGTACATACTTTTGGCGATTTATTTCTATCCTTAATTGTTTTTTGTAAATACTTTTTAATTAAATGAGGGAGGTTCTCAAAATCTTCTGATGCCATTATTGAAGAAACATTGCCCTTGCTTTCAAAGCTATTTAAAAGTGTTGTATTTTCTTCAATTGAAGCATTTTCTAAATATGGAACCCCTAAAAAAAATGCTATTAATAATAGAATAAATATTACAGAGATAATTTTTGCAAGTTTGTAGTTCAATTTTAAATCCATTTGTTTACTAACTAAAAAATAAGATTAATATTCGATGCAGGCAAATATATATTATATTAAAAACAACAAGAGTAAAATTAAGTAAGTTAATATTATAATATTGTTGTTCCAGATAAATTGCTTTATATAATTTGTAATAAAAAATATTTTTAATTGAATGCACTTATAGTAACGAAAATTTTTGTTTTGCTATTTCGGGTGACTCATAATAGATTTTATAATTATTACTAATTATTTGGTAAATTTGTTCTTCTTTTTATAACAAAATGTGATTATGAATTTTTCAAACAATGATATTATTGCAGCACTTGCAACTCCAGTTGGTGAAGGAGCTATTTCTATTATTCGGGTTAGCGGTGCAGGTTCAATTGAGAAAGTGGATTCTGTTTTTAGTGGAAAAATTAGTCTTGTTGATGCAAAATCGCATACATTGCATTATGGCGATATTTTAAATAAAAACAACCAAACTATTGACGACGTATTGGTTTCTGTTTTCAGAAATCCTAATTCATATACTGGCGAGGACTCAATTGAAATTAGTTCGCATTCAAGCACAATTGTTGTTAAAAATATTATTGAAGCATTGGTAGAAAAAGATGTGCGTCTTGCAGAACCTGGTGAATTTACCAAAAGAGCTTTCCTAAATGGAAAAATGGACTTAGCACAAGCAGAAGCGGTCGCAGATATTATTAATTCACGAACAGAGGCTTCGCTGCGTGGTGCAAGAAATCAACTTGATGGAATGTTGTCAAAGAAAATAGATACCCTTAGAAGTGAACTAATAAATTCTACATCGCTAATTGAACTGGAGTTAGATTTTGCCGAGGAGGATTTAGAATTTGTTTCAAAAGATAAAGTTATAAATGACATCAAAAATATTATTTTTGAGATTGACAGTTTGTTGGCAACATATTCTTTTGGTCGAGTTATTAGAGATGGAGTAAATGTTGCTATTGTTGGAAAGCCAAATGTTGGCAAATCGTCTTTGCTTAATTATATTTTAAAAGAATCACGGGCAATTGTAAGTGAAATTCCAGGTACAACTCGCGATGTAATTCGTGAAGAAGTTTCAATTGATGGAATATTATTTAAACTTTTTGATACCGCTGGAATTCGCTTAACAGATGATATTGTTGAAAAAGAGGGAGTTGATAGAAGTCGCGAAGCTGTTAAAAATTCGGATGTGATTATTTTGATTGACGAAGTAGTTAATGGAGTTCCAAAAGAGTTATACAATGAGTTAATAAAGTTAATAGATGAGAGCAGAATAATTATTGTTCTTAATAAATCGGATTTATCAGACAAAGAAACGGACGAGTCAGTTGTTAAAATTTCTGTAAAAAATGGCAATGGAATAGACATGCTTTTAGAATTGCTAAAAGAAAAATCGTTAGGGAGCAATTCTTTTACAGAAAAATCTGCTGTAATAAATAATGTTCGTCATTTTGATGCTCTTTCAAAAGCAAAAGTCGATTTACTTGAGGCAATTGATTCTCTTAGCAAAAATTTTTCTGGTGAATTTATTTCTGTAAATTTAAGAGCTGCTGAAGACTCTTTGGGTGAAATTATTGGAAAAGTTACTACTGATGATATTCTTGATAATATATTTCATAAGTTTTGCATTGGAAAGTAGTATTCAATAATTGTTCCACGTGAAACAATATCTAAATTGTTAAACCTTTTAAATGAAATTAAAAAAAATTTTGTTGTTGTTAATTCAACAAAATCAATAGGTGTTTCACGTGAAACATTTTAACTGAAAATTAGAAGAAAGGAAATACATATATTTATGAAAAATTATGACGTAGTTGTCGTAGGCGGAGGGCATGCGGGAATTGAGGCAGCTCGAGCATCAGCCAAAATGGGAGTTTCAACGTTAATTATAACAATGAACAAAAATGCATTTGGAAGAATGTCGTGTAACCCTGCAATAGGTGGAAGTGCAAAAGGACATCTTGTACATGAAGTTGACGTTCTTGGTGGAATGATGGGAATAGTTGCGGATAATACTGGTATTCAATTTAGAATTTTAAACAGATCAAAAGGCCCAGCTGTTTGGGCAGGCAGATGCCAATCAGATAGAGATTTGTATGAAAAAGAAGCAACAAAAATTATTAACTCAGTTATTTCTTTAGATATTCTTGAAGATTCCGTTGTTGAAGTTTTAGAGGAAAACAAAAAAATTGTTGGTGTAAAAACTGCTTTAGGTGAAGAAATAAAATGTAGTGCAGTAATAATTACTGCGGGGACATTTTTAAGTGGATTAATGTATACGGGATTTGTTTCAACCGCTGGTGGAAGGTTTGGTGAAAACGCTTCTCTCGGTATAACAGAATCAATTGTGGCTATGGGAATTGAAAGTGGAAAATTAAAGACAGGAACTCCACCAAGATTGGATAGTAGTTCAATTGATTATTCAGTTTTAGCAGAACAGGCTGGAGATGAAAACCCAGAACCATTTTCAATATTTACAAATAAAGCAAACTTTCCAATTCTTCCTCAAATTAGCTGCCACATTACATATACAAATGAAAAAGTCCATTCTGTTTTACAAAAAGGATTTCATGAATCACCATTATTCACTGGATTGATACATGGAGTTGGCCCAAGATATTGTCCATCCATTGAAGATAAAATAGTTCGTTTTAGTGATAAACCTCAACATCAATTATTTTTAGAACCAGAAGGATTAAATTCTAATGAAATTTATCTAAATGGATTTTCGTCCTCCCTAACAGCAGAAATACAATTAGAAGCTCTTCATTTAATAAAAGGATTAGAAAATGTGAAAATGAATAGACCTGCTTACGCTGTTGAATATGATTATTTTCCACCCTACCAAGTTGATTTAACCCTTGAGACTAAAAAGATATGTGGTCTTTATTTTGCTGGACAAATAAATGGTACATCTGGTTATGAAGAAGCAGCAGCGCAAGGCTTAATTGCTGGTATTAATGCTGCATTAAAAATTCAAAAACGAAATGAGTTTATTTTGGAAAGAAGTGAATCTTATATTGGAGTTATGATTGATGATCTTGTGGGAAAATCTACAGAGGAGCCATACCGAATGTTTACTTCACGAGCTGAACATCGATTAATTTTGCGTCAAGATAATGCAGACCGACGATTATTAAAATATGGATATGAATTTGGGTTAATTCCAAAAAACAAATATGATGATTTAAAAAAACGCGAATTATTAATTGTAGCAGGCAAAGAGCTTTTATCCGAAATTAAATATAAACCTAGTGATGTTGAAGAGTATCTTGAAGAAGTTGGCTCGTCAAAATTGGATAACTCGGAAACGGCAGCTAAAATTACTAAACGCCCAGAAATAAAATTGAAAGAATTGTTATCAAGAGATAATAAGACCCCAAGCTCTATAGTTTCGCAATTGCTTGAAGATGGTAAAGTTCTTGAGCAAATTGAAATAGAGCTTAAATTTGAAGGATATATTTCTCGTCAATATGAAATGATTGAAAAAATGAAAAAATTAGAAAAAGTTAAAATACCCCTCGATTTTAACTTCAAAAAAATTGTACAGATTTCAGCTGAGGGAAGAGAAAAATTGGATAAAATAAAACCTAGAACAATTGGGCAAGCATCAAGAATTTCGGGGGTAACTCCTTCGGATATATCCATTTTATTAGTATATTTGCACAATTAACAAAAAATTTTGAGGAATTCTTGGAAAAAGAGAACCAATATTTAATTGAACTAAAGAAAATATTTTGGGAAAACGATATTCACCCAAGTGAAGACCAGTTAGAAAGAATGGCAAGATATGCTGAATTATTAGTTGGCAAGAATAAGATTGTAAATCTTATATCCCGCAAGGACGAAGCTAAAGTTATAGAAAATCATATCTTTATTTCAGCATTTGTTGCGGGCTACATGCCAGAAAGAGTTACTAAATTTTTAGATATTGGAACAGGCGGAGGTTTGCCAGGTATTCCTTTTTCGATAATGAATCCCTTATTGCGAGGAGTACTTGTTGATTCAACAAAGAAAAAAATAGATGCAGTGTCCGAATTTGTTAAAACGCTTAAACTGAGTAAAATTAAAGCTATTAATAGCCGAGTTGAAAGTCCTGAATTTATTGAAGAATATTCCCAAAAATTTGATTTAATTGTTAGTAGAGCAACGGTTCCATTAGTAATTTTGTTTAGATATGCTTTACCATTAATAAAGGACAGAGCATATATTATGGCAATTAAAGGAGGCGATTTAACAGAAGAATTTAGAACAGCTAAAATAAAATATGGTTCTTATATTAAAAGACACACAACTTTTGAATTAGCTTACAAACCTTCAAACCTAAGGAATGCGAACGAAAAAAAATTAGTATTAATGGAGTTAATTAAGTGACAGAACAAAAAAAATTATTTGATGAAATAAGCAAATTATCAACAGAACAAGTCAATTCAAATTCCAAAAATATTGATTTGCAAACGACAGCCGAAATATTAAAAATAATCAACGATGAGGACAAAAAGGTTCCTTTAGCAGTAGAAAAAGAGCTTCCATATATTGCTAAAGCAGTTGATGTAATTGTTGAAGCTATCAAAAATGGCGGAAAATTGTTTTACTTTGGTGCAGGCACAAGTGGAAGATTG
Organism: Ignavibacteriales bacterium CG18_big_fil_WC_8_21_14_2_50_31_20; assembly: GCA_002786785.1. Taxonomy (GTDB): domain Bacteria; phylum Bacteroidota; class Ignavibacteria; order Ignavibacteriales; family Melioribacteraceae; genus 1-14-2-50-31-20. Next base: position 24,317 of record PCUD01000079.1, read on the forward strand.
GGAGTTGTTGATGCTTCAGAATGCCCTCCAACTTTTGGGGCACCTTACGATTTAATTAATGGATATATTGCTGGCGGAAAAGAAGCAATGTTTACAGCTCAAGAAGGAGCAGAAGATTTTGAAACGGGTGGCGAAATAGATGTAATTTCTGCAGGAGTAACCGACAGAGATGTGGTTTGCGGAATTGCTGCAAGCCGAAGAACTCCTTATGTAATAGGAGCAGTTAAAAAAGCAAAAGAAATTGGAGCAAAAACGCTTTATATTACAGCAACACCTCGTGATACTTTTAATATTGATGAGGTCGATATTGCAATTTGTGCAAATGTGGGACCTGAAGTGGTTATGGGTTCAACAAGAATGAAAAGTGGAACAGCTCAAAAATTAGTTTTAAATATGCTAACAACCACAGCATTTGTCCGACTTGGAAAAACCTATGAAAACATGATGATTGATCTTCAACAAACTAATAAAAAGTTAGTTGAAAGATCGAAAAGAATAGTTATGATGATTACAGGTGTTGAATATAATGAAGCCACAAAATTTCTTGAAATTACAAATGGACATGTTAAAACAGCTTTAGTTATGATTCTTTCAAATGTTAATTTAGAAGAAGCTAAATTGCGATTAAAAAAAGCGGGTGGTTTTGTAAGAAAAGCAATTGAAGTTTAATAATTTTATAAACAAAATATTATGAATATTTAAGCTTAAAAAGCTAAAACATTGCCGTCAACTTAAACTAACGGCAATGTTCTAAAAGTGGGATTACATAGTTTTATCAGAAGTAACAGTCGCAGATTCCATAATTATATCATAAAAATAACCAGCACCAAAATCCTTTGCTAATGAAATTTTACCTTTAACAGTAACAACGTCGCCAAGTTTAACTTCGTTGCTTGTCGTTACAGTTAGGTCGGTTATTTTATCGCTACTTGAGCCATCTTGAATATGAATCCAGTTTCTGCCCATTATTTGTGTGTTAAGCTTGGTAACTTTTCCTTTCAAAATAACGGTTTTGTCCTTATAAGAATCACGATTTTTATAAAGTTCAGCAATGCTAATTCCGTCTTTTGGTGCAGCAATTGGAGAGTCAATTTGAATTTTTTCTACATTTTGTTGGTTTCCAGTTTTAACCGATAATTGCTGTGTTTGGTTTGGTTGGTTGCTAACTTTAGAAACAAAATCGATTTTCTCAAAAGTTCTTCCTAATTCTTTGCTCTCAAAATTTTCCATTGTTAATGCTTCGTCATAGTAAAGAACTTCACCAACTTTGGTAACTCGTTTAGCAATGGCAATCCAATTTTCAGCATCTTTTCCAGTAACTTTTAAGTAAGTATATGTCTTTCCATCAAGGACTTCTTCAACAGTAACCTTGTTTCCAGTATAAGCGGCTTCGTTTTCAACTTTTTTTACTTCCTCTTTTTGGCAAGCCAAAAAAGCAAGCATAATTGAAGCCACTAAAATCAATTGTTTTAATTTCATTTTATATCCTTTCTATTAATAAAAATTTGTTTATCAAATATAATAAACTGGGAAGCATTTTCAGAATGTAAATAATAATACATTTTAAAATAGGGAAAACTAGTTAATTTCGCCTAATTCGCGCAATCGAATAAAATCACTAAATTGCTGATCGGTACCCAAAATATGATTGATAGTCCAATCTTTTAAAAAATCTATGGTTTTTAGGGAAAGCAGTAAGTCATTTTTTTGCGAGTTGAGTTGAAATTTTTTTACTTTGTCAATAAAATAGCTGTGCTCTTCGAGATGTTCTTCAGCCAAAGGATAATCATATTGTTTGAACAACTTTTCTTCTGTGTCAAAATGATAATGTGTATAATCTAAAAAATTTGCAAGAGCCTCTTTAATAACATGTTGACTTGTTCCTTTAGATTGTGCTTCGTGTAATTCGTTTAATAGGTTAATATAAATTTTATGTTGCTCATCAATTTCACTAAAACCTATTTCAAAAGTGCTTTTCCATGTTATATAAGCCATAATAAACCCCTTCCGTTTTTATTTAAGTAGTCAAAAATATTTTAAACTATAAATCACTATTTTCATGTAATTCGAAAAATGAATTAAAAGAAAAAGTAGTGCCTTCGTTAATTTTGCTTTTAACAGTTATTGTTCCGCCGAGTAATTTTGTTAATTCCTTACAAATCAATAAACCAAGTCCACTGCCAAATTTAGAATCCAATTTACTATTAATTTGTTTATAAGGGGCAAATAAAGAAGAAATTTTTTCTTCCGATATTCCTCGACCCGTATCAGAAACTTCGGTTATTACTTCAAATTTATCATCTAAACTCCGACCTTTTGTAACAGATATTCTAACACTTCCATAATCTGTAAATTTAAGGGCATTATTACAAAGGTTAAGGATTATTTGTTTATAATGATTGCCATCGCCAAAAAAAAGATTTGGCACATCCTCTGCAACACCAGAAGAAAGAGTAATGTTTTTTAATTCGGCAAAGGGAAGAAGAAGACTGGTGCTTTCTTCAATTTTTTCTCTAAAATTAAAAAGTTCGTTTTCCAATTCCAGTTTACCAGCTTCAATTTTTGTAAAATCTAAATATTTATTTAATGTATCCAACATAAGTTCAGTCGATTTTTTAGCACTTGAGGCAAAGTTTTTTAATTCTTCTTCGTTTTTCATAGCATTAGTTTCAATTAAATCAAGAAATATCGAAATTGAATTTATTGGGGTTTTTAATTCGTGATTAATTTTTGCAAGCAATTGAATTTTACTGTCTTTCAATTCAAGGGCTTCTTGACTTTTCTTTTCTTGCTTTTGCTTTGCATCTTGCAGTTTTAGTAGTGTCTCAATTTGGGTAAGTTCTGTTTTAATTCTTTTGGTAACATCCAAAATGCTTCCATCGTAATATTTTATGTTTGATTTTTTATTAACAATGCTTGGTCTTAGGTTTAAGCTAATAAACATTATTTCGTTATCATCTCTTTTAATTTCTATTATCCTGTCTTTTATAAATCCGTTATTGTTTACTTCAAGAATAATATTTTTAATGTTGTTTTTGCCAAGCAAAATACTTGGGAAGTTCTTGTTATTATTAAGTTTAATGTTAAGTTCGTCAATAGTTGAATAAAAAGTATTGTTTGCCGAAACTAATTCCCCAAATTCAGAAATTCTAAAAATTCCCTCAATTGAATTCTCAAAAATTTCTCTTGCATTTTGAGTGCTTTCTGTTAATTTTTCACGCAACCTTGAATTTATAGCGGTGGCGCTAACACTTAAAACGCTTATTAACAAAACAAAAAGAACGGTTGAAAAAACATTTGGAAGAAAATAAATTGTATTATCGTTATATAAAATTGATGTGGCAAAAATAATGTTATAATAAATTGCTACAATTATTTGGTTTTTTGTATCCCAGCTTAAAAATAATGCGGTTGTAAAAATGGTTAAAGCCAAAAGATGAGAGTTCATAAAAAGCGTGTTTGGAATTAAGTAAATTATAATTGCAAACGAAGTTGTAATAGACAAAATTAAAATATGGATAAATAAAACAGCATGTTTTTCACCATATTTAGAATAAGTTAAAGTTAGCACAATAAATCCAATTGTTGTGGCAATAAGTCTGCTAAAATATAAGCCGACCGAAAAATCGGCAAAATATTTTACTTCAAAAATTAAAGCAGAAACGCCAGCAAAAATTGTAATTAATGCAATCATTCTTAAAGGTTTAAGAATCAAGTTGTTGTCAAAAGTGGAAACGTTCATTTTTTTCTCCAGTGTTCAATAATATAAGTTGAACAAAAAATAAAAGGCATTAGTTATAACAACCTTTTAATTAAATTTTTGCATTTTTTATTAAATACAGGACTAATTTATTTAGTTAATATACAACAAATGATGTCCAAATATTTATATTTAAACTTCCTGGTCAAAAAATATTTTTATTGCAGTAGATAATTGAGTATTAGTATAAATTATTGTTTTAAGTAAAATATTAACGCACCTCTTGTCTAATTCAAACAATTAATTTTGTTATCTTTGTGCACTAAATTTTTAGAAAGATTTTATGACAAGATTATTTACACTTAACAAGTATTTTAAGAAATATAAAGGCAAAATGTCTCTTGGAATTCTGTTTATTCTCATTTCAGATATAGCTCAAGTTTATATTCCTTTGGTTTTAAAAGATAGTATTGACTCACTAAAAAAAAATCCAAATATTGAATTAATTATTAAGTATGCTTTAATAATATTCGCCCTTGCGGTTTTAAGTGGATTTTTTAGATATATGATTAGACAAACAATAATTGTTGTTTCTCGGAAAATTGAATTTGATATTCGTCAAGATTTTTGGACACATTTACTAAGACTTTCGCACCGATATTTTCAGAATACCTCCACCGGAAATATAATGGCGCACGCTACAAACGACATTTCTGCAGTACGAATGTATGTTGGTCCTGCGGTAATGTATTCAATAGATACTTCTGTAAAATTTATAGTTGTAATAATAATTATGTTGTCTTTAAGTCCTATTTTAACAGTTTATACTTTAATTCCGCTACCAATCTTATCGTACTTCGTTTATAAATTAAGCAAAAAAATTCACAAAAAATTTACATTAATTCAAGAAAAATTTTCTGATATAACAACAATGGCACAAGAAAATTTTTCGGGAATGAGAATTATAAAATCATACGTTCGCGAAATTTTTGAAATTGAAAAGTTTGCAAAGGAAAGTTCGGAATATCGTAAGCGAAATATGGACAAAATAAAAATACAAGCACTTTTTGCGCCACTACTTTTTTTAATAACCGGCACCTCAATCATAATTCTAATTTTAGTTGGTGGAAATATGATAATTGATGGAAAGTTAACGCTGGGTGATATTGCGGCATTTATGTTTTATCTTGGGTTGCTTATTTGGCCAACAATAGCCTTTGGATGGGTTGCAAATATTGTTCAACAAGCGGATGCAAGTCTTAAACGCTTACAAACTATTTATAACGAAGAAATTGAAATTAAAGAAAATTCTGATACAGATAAATCAATAACAAAAATTAACGGAACCATCAAATTTGAAAATGTGACATTTAAATACATGGATAATTTACCCGAAGTTTTAAGCAACATTTCCATAGAAATTCCACAAGGTTCCACGCTTGCGATTGTTGGCCACACTGGTGTTGGAAAAACAAGTTTTGTTAATTTAATTTCGCGATTGTTTGATGTAAGTTCTGGAAGAATATTAATAGATGGAAATGATATTAAATCAATTCCATTAAATATTTTAAGAGAAAATGTTGGTATGGTTCCGCAAGAAACGTTTCTATTTTCCGATAGTTTGCAAAACAATATTCTTTATGGAGTAGAAAAAGCAAATACCGAATTATTAAATAAGGTTTCGGATATTTCACAACTAACAAAAGATGTAAATGATTTTCCACAAAAATTTAACACGGTTTTGGGTGAACGTGGAATTACGCTTTCTGGTGGACAGAAACAACGAACATGCTTGGCGCGGGCGTTGGCTATTAATCCAAAAATATTAATCCTTGACGATAGCTTTTCGGCGGTTGATACAAAAACGGAAGAAGAAATTTTGGTTAATCTTAAAGAGTTTATGAAAGATAGAACAAGCATAATTATTAGTCATAGAATTTCAACAGTTAAAGATGCCGATAATATTATTGTCCTTGAAAACGGAATAATAAAAGAGCAAGGAACACACGAAAAATTATTGGAATTAGGTGGAATTTATTACGACATACATTACAAACAGCTGTTGGAAGAAGAATTGGAAAAGGAATAATAAAATGCTATTGAACAAAAGGCATATAAAAAATAAAAGAAACTATCGTTACAAATATAATTTATCATTAGCTTCGCGTCATTTGGGGTTATTAGTTGTAAGTATTAATATTATTACAAATAATAATAAGATTGGTTGTTAAAGTTATGTCTAATATAAACAAAGATGATGAAATACTTGGTAAGGCATACGATTCAAAATTAATGAAGCGTCTTTTAGGGTTTGTTAAGCCTTATAAAAAGTATGTTGTTATTGCAATAATTATGAACGTTGTGGTTGCTGCGCTTGGGCCTCTGCGTCCTTATTTAATTAAAATAGCAATAGATGATTATATAGTTAATAGTAATTACAACGGACTTGTCGCTATTTCGGCAATTCTCTTTGTCGTTTTAATGTTCCAAGCAATTGTTCAGTATTTTCTTACTTATTACACACAATTAATGGGGCAAAATATAATTTATGATTTGCGCATAAAATTGTTTGCACATGTTCAAAAGCTTTCGCTAAAGTATTTTGACAAAACGCCTATTGGACGAATTGTTACACGAGTTACAAATGATGTTGAATCGCTTAATGAATTATTCTCGTCTGGAATAGTAACAATATTTAGTGATGTATTCATAATTATATGGATTTTAATTTTTATGTTCTTCATGTCGTGGAACTTAACATTGGTTTCGCTTTCTGTTTTGCCAATTCTTTTTTATGCAACATTTCTTTTTAGAAAAAAAGTACGTGAATCATATAGAGATGTTCGCTTTCAGCTTGCAAGGTTAAATTCATATATGCAAGAGCACATTACTGGAATGAGCATTATTCAACTGTTTTCAAGGGAAAATAGAGAAAAAGAAGTTTTTTCTGACATAAATGATGCTCATAAAACAGCTAATATCGATTCCATTTTTTATTATGCTGTTTTTTTTCCAATTGTAGAAATTTTAAGTTCGGGTGCTGTTGCATTAATAATTTGGTATGGTGGTGGAAATGTAATTCAAGGAACAATGACAATAGGAGTTCTGTTTGCATTTATTCAATATACCGAAATGTTCTTCCGCCCAATTCGTGACTTGTCGGAAAAATATAATGTAATGCAAACAGCAATGGCTTCATCAGAAAGAATATTTAAATTGTTGGATAATAGTAAAATAATTCAAAATCCTAATTCACCCAAACCACTTGTTAATTTTAAAGGCAATGTCGATTTCAAAAACGTTTGGTTTGCTTATAATAATGAAGAATATGTTCTAAAGGATATTTCGTTTAGTGTAAATGCTGGCGAAACTGTTGCAATTGTTGGAGCAACGGGTGCAGGAAAATCAAGCATAATCAATTTGCTAAACAGATTTTATGATATTAATAAAGGTCAAATTCTTGTTGATGGAATTGACCTTCGCGAACTTTCAAAAGAGGATTTAAGAAACCAAATTTCAATTGTGTTACAAGATGTATTTCTATTTTCCGGAACAATTGCTTCAAATATAAATCTGGGTGATGAATCCATTACTAAGGAGCAAATTATTGAAGCAGCTAAAATAGTTGGGGCAGATAGTTTTATTTCAAAACTTCCAAGTCAATACAACGAGGAAGTAAAAGAAAAAGGTGCAACTTTAAGCGTTGGACAGAAACAGCTCGTATCATTTGCACGTGCTTTGGTTTTTAATCCACGGATTTTAATTTTGGACGAAGCAACTTCTAGCGTTGATACCGAAACAGAAAATTTAATTCAGAAGGCAATTCAAAAATTATTGGTGGGAAGAACATCAATTGTTATCGCTCACAGACTTTCAACTATCCAAAATTCCGATAAAATTATTGTGCTTCATAAAGGTGAAATTAAAGAAGTTGGAACTCATCAACAATTATTAAGCAAAAAAGGAATTTATTATAAATTATACCAATTGCAGTATAAAGACCAAGAAATTAAGTAGAAATAGATTTTTTTAACTTTTTATTTGGATTTTATTTTATTAAAGGATAAGTTAAAATAGAATTATATATTTGTTGATTAAAATTGTAATTAGAAATATTGATTTTACACAATCATTTACACAGGAAATTTAATGGCAGTTGCAACATTAGCAAGTGAAATATATTTAAATAGAGAAATAACTCAAAAAAAAACCACCGAAAAAGCCTTTTATAAACATAAGGACATAGTATTATTTCACGGAGATGTTTTAAATAACAAACAATTTAATAGAGAATTTGCTGATTTAATTGTTACATCACCACCTTATAATGTGGGAATAGAATATAATTCTAACAATGATGAATTAACTTACCAGCAATATTTAGATTTTTCGGCAAAGTGGATGAAAAACAGTTTTGATTGGAGTAAACCACAAGCCCGATTCTTGTTAAATATTCCACTCGATAAAAACAAAGGTGGACAAAAAAGTGTTGGTGCTGATTTAACTCGAATTGCTCAAGATGTAGGTTGGAAATATCACTCTACCATTATTTGGAACGAAGGCAATATTTCAAGAAGAACTGCTTGGGGTTCTTGGATGAAAGCTTCCGCTCCTTATGTAATTGCTCCAGTTGAACTTATTGTAATTCTCTACAAAGATGAATGGCGAAAATCAAATGGTTCTCAAATTTCCGATATTTCAAAAGAAGAATTTATGGAATATACTAACGGAATGTGGACCTTCCCTGGTGAAAGTAAAAAGAGGATTGGACATCCTGCACCATTTCCAAAAGAATTACCTTATCGGGCAATAAAACTTTTTAGCTTTGTAGATGATGTGGTTTTTGACCCTTTTACGGGAAGCGGAACAACGCTTATTGTTGCAGCACATACAAACAGAAAAGCTGTTGGATTAGATATTGACAAAAATTATTGTGAATTAGCACGGGAAAGAATAATAAAGGAGGTTGGAGGTTTAATATGAAAATTATGACTCAAAATGAATTATTAATGGAATATTTTAGAAACAATCCTTGCCGAGATATTCCACATCCTGAAGTTGTTGATTATGTTGTTGCTGAATTTTTTAAGAGAACAAATACGGTATTCAGAGACCCCGATAGACAAATAAGAAAACTTCATCAGTCTGGATTTTTAATAAAAGTTGCCAAAGGAATTTATAGGTTTGAGCCCGATTTAATACAAGAAAGAGATTTGGAAGATTTTAACCAAGCACAAAAAGAATTTATTCTAAAAAGAGATGGTTATAGATGTGTGATTTGTGGAAAAGGTAAAATTGATGGCGTTGATTTGCAAGTTGACCACATAAAACCAAAAGATAAAGGTGGAAAAGCCACAATTGAAAATGGACAAACTTTATGTGCAAGTCACAATTTTAGAAAAAAGAACTATAAACAAACCGAAACCGGCAAAAAAATGTTTATACGACTGTATGAAGCAGCAAAATCTATTGATGATATCGAAACAGTTAAATTTTGTTCTGAAATTTTAGAAGTATTTGAGAAAAACAATATGAATGGTCATATTGAATGGAAAAAATAAACGTTTTTCTATTTTACAAAGTTATTTAAAAAACCAAACTAAGTAAAATTACTTAATGGTTTTAAGTCCTTCCGAAAGTTTTTTAGCAAGTTCAGAATACTCAATTCCAGAAATATTAATTTTAGCAGATTTTACTAATATTTCAGGAGCATCACCATCGCCACTTAAATATTTAACCAATCCGTAACCTAAACGATTTCTATCATTATTAATTGGCATAAATTCTTTAAGTGATTCTACCAGGTTATAAACTTTTTTTTCTACAGATGTTTCTGAAAAACTTTTTACTCCAGATGGTGCTTTTGTTGACATATTATTTACCTTTTTTTGAATGTAAAAATAACCAACTATTGCTTTTTCTACAACTATTGAATGATTTTAAAAATTAAGCAACTTCAACAACAACTTCTTCGCTTTGCCATAATCCATGTTTTGTACAATAAGCCATAGCGGTTAATTTCATCTTTTTTGTTGGAACAATATAAAAATCAACTTCAACTTGATTTGCAGCAGAGCCCATTGTTCCAGCTGTAAAATTAGCTTGAGCAAGAAATGTTTCGCCATCCCATAATTGAATATAAGCTATAAAATGGTCAAAATCATCTGGATGCAAATATTGATCGCCAACTTTAACTTTTACAACAAATTTTTTGCCTTTTTCCGCATTTTTATCGCAATGAACAAATGCAGAGTGTCTGTCGATATAATCTTTTTTCGCTTCTTTGTCAATTTGTGAAATATCTTCATATCTGTTAATTTTCATTTCAACTCCAAATTGTAAAATATATAATTTAATAATTGTAAAAATAAGGCTTCAGATACTTGTCTGCAATCTATTTAAAAGTTTTTTTTAAAAAGCAAATATATATTTTCGAAAATAAGAGTAATATTCGTTAATTTGGTGCATTAGATTAAATAAAATAAATAAGGAGTTTTATGTTATCAAAAGACTTTATTGAACTTGAAGGAAAATATGGCGCACACAATTATCATCCACTTCCAGTAGTATTAAACAAAGGAAAAGGTGCATTTGTTTGGGATGTTGAAGGAAAAAAATATTTTGATTTTTTATCTGCCTATTCTGCTGTAAATCAAGGTCATTGCCATCCAAAAATTATTGAAGCTTTAGTTGACCAGGCACAAACATTAACTTTAACTTCACGAGCTTTTTTTAATGACCAATTAGGTCCTTATGAAAAATATGTTACAGAATTTTTTGGATATGACAAAGTTCTGCCAATGAATTCTGGAGCTGAAGCTGATGAAACCGCATTAAAGTTGGCTCGTCGCTGGGGATATGACAAAAAAGGTGTTGCTGAAAACCAAGCAAAAATAATTGTTTGTGCAGGTAATTTTCATGGAAGAACTATTTCCATAATTTCAATGTCAACCGACCCAGATTCCTACAAAGGTTTTGGGCCATATACTCCAGGTTTTGAAGTAGTACCTTACAACAATCTTTCTGCTTTAGAAAAAGCGCTTGAAGATAAAAATGTTGTGGCATTCTTAGTTGAACCAATTCAAGGTGAAGCTGGAGTTTTTGTTCCTGATGATGGATATTTAAAAAAAGCGTACGATTTATGTAAGTTAAATAACGTATTATTTATTGCCGATGAAGTTCAAACTGGAATTGCTCGAACAGGAAAATTACTTGCTTGCGATCACGAAAATGTTCGTCCAGATGTTTTAATTTTAGGAAAAGCTCTTTCTGGCGGAGTTATTCCAATTTCGGCTGTTTTGGCAGACGATGAAATTATGCTTGTAATTAAACCAGGTGAGCATGGCTCAACTTTTGGCGGAAATCCTTTGGCTGCAAAAGTTGCAACAGCAGCTTTAGAAGTGGTTAAAGAAGAAAATTTAGCCGAAAAAGCCGAAAAATTAGGCAAAATTTTTAGAGAAGAATTAAAGAATTTTAACCATCCAATGATAGAATTGGTTAGAGGCAAAGGATTATTAAATGCTATTGTAATAAAGCCTTCCAACGGAAAAGAAGCCTGGGATGTTTGTGTAAAAATGGCGGAAAATGGTTTGCTTGCAAAACCAACTCATCAACATATTATTAGATTTGCTCCACCTCTTATAATTACTGAAAAAGAATTATATGAGGCGCTTGAAATTATTAAAAAATCTATAAACCAAATGTTGGAAGCATAAACAAAAAAGAGGACATTAAAAATGTCCTCTTTTAATATAAACTAGTTTTCACCAATAATTTTTTTTGCAATAGTAGCAATGTCTTTTTGCTCGTTTTGTGAAATGTTAGAAATTATTTTTTCGACAAAATTACTATACTTTTCATGATTTTCCTCAAAAAACTTTTGTCCAGCAGCAGTCAATTCAATAATAATTTCACGTCTGTCGTTTTTGCTAAAAATTCTGTTTATAAAATTTCTTTTTTCAAGGGAATCTAAAATCATTGTTCTATTTCCACTTTTTATTAGCATCTGTTTGTAAATGTCAGAAATTTTTAATGCTCCATTATTGCCAAGAATAATGATAATTGCAAATTGAGAAGGAGTTAAGCCAGTCGTTTTTACATAGGAGTGAAGTTTTTCTTGAAGAAAGTTATTTGCATTGCCAATACTATTTATTAGATTGATAGCAAGCTGGGTTTTTGGTTTGTATGAAATATTTTTTACCATTATTTCACCTTTATATTATTTGATCAAAAATAATATAAAAAATCTTTCTGTAAATTCAAATGAAATAATTGAAAATTATGCTTTTTAATTCTTCATTATGAAATTATAAGTAATTAGAAATAATACTATTTATTAATTAATATTCTAATTAATCAACTAAATGCTGTTTATTGAATAAGCGTTAAACATGCATTAGAAAAGCATTAATACAAATTTTGGGTTTACTTAATGTTTTTTGGGGAGACGAATTGGTGCTTGCCACAAACAAAAAACATCTCTATTTTGCCAACACGAAAAAAAAGAACTTAAATTTATTGAGTCAATTTGAAAGATTTCTCTTCCGACAAAAAACGTCGGAATCGAAATGACAGATTCATTGTTTTGCAGAAACTATATTATTTAAGCCACATTATTAGTTTTTGCTTTACACTTACCTTTTTCGGCAAGACAGCAATTTCATTTTTTATCAGACATCATGTATAAATTACTCAAACATTTATAAATTATCCCTAAAAATCTGTAACTTTGCAGTTATATTAACGTCAAATAATGATATTTTTTTATATAAAGGAAACACTAATGGATAAACGAAAACTGATAATTATTATATCTGGAATTGTAATTGTTGCATTCGCATTTTTTTCTATGCAATGGTTGGGAGGACTAAAAGAGTCATCTGTTCGCAAACCAGTAGAACCAGTTCAAAGATATGTTAAAGCCGAATCAGTAAAATATAACAATGTTTTTACTTCAATTGAAGCTATGGGAAGAGTTGCTTCACAAACAGAAGTTATTTTAATTGCAGAAGTGCGTGGAAAAATAATTACTGGAGATATAGATTTTAAGATTGGCGAATCTTTCAAAAAAGGCGATTTGCTTATTAAATTAGATGAAACAATTGAGCTGTTTAATATGAAATCGCGCAAAAGCACATTTTTGAATAATGTTGCAAGTATTCTTCCAGATTTAAAATCAACACTTCCAGAAAGCTATAGTAAATGGAATTCTTTTTTAAACGTAATTGATATTGACAAAGAGCTTCCAGAATTGCCTAAAATGGATTCTGCACAAGAAAGAATATTTATGGCTAGTAGAAATATATTAACAAACTACTATTCAATTAAATCAGCCGAAGCAAATTTTGAATCTTACAGAATTTATGCTCCTTTTGATGGAACAATTACGGAAGTTAATCTCGAAAAAGGAGCTATTGCAAATCCTGGAACAAAACTTGGCAAAATTATTAATACAGTAAATTTAGAACTTGAAGTTCCCGTTGATTTAGATGATTCAAAATGGTTAAAAGAAGGTCAAAAAGTTAAAGTTTTTAACGATGACAAAACTTCCAAATTTGTTGGAAAAATTGTTAGAAAATCGCAGGATATAAATCCAAACACTCAATCAATAAACATTTACGTTTCACTAAATTCGTCAAAAAACAATCCTATTTATAAAGGCGAATATTTTACTGCTGTTTTTGATGGAATAAAAATTTCAAACGTAATGGAAATTACACGAAGTGCTGTGTTTAACCAAAATATGGTATTTACTGTTGAAAATGGCTTGTTGGTAAAAAGGACAATTAACGTTAAGAAAGTAAATAAGGACAAATTGTATTTTACTGGTTTAACCGAAGGATTAAATGTCGTTTCAGAACCATTAATAAACGCATCAGAAAATAGTAGTGTTAAAATACTAGGAAAAGAATAAGATTTATGAAAAAAATAATAACATATATTGTAAAATATCCTGTTTATGCTAATATAATTATTGCTGTAATTGTTCTAGTTGGTGGTTTTAGCTTAATGAATATGAAGAGGTCATTCTTTCCAGAAATGACTTCACGAATTATTCAAATTTCTGTTGCATATCCTGGAGCGTCTCCAAAAGAAATGGAAGAAGGTATTACCACACGAATTGAAGAAGCATTGCGGGGTATTGTTGGAATTAAAGAAATTACTTCAACTTCTTCAGAAAATTTTTCACGAGTTTCGGTTGAAACTACAGGCGAATTTTCAATTGATGAAACTTTAATGGATGTAAAAAATGCTGTTGATGGAATTAGTTCATTTCCAACTGCCGCCGAAAAACCTATTGTTTTTAAACAACGTAGCAGAACACAAGCTGCATTTATGGGGCTTTCGGGCGATGTTGATTTACAAACACTAAAGAAAAGTGCACAAAGTATTGAAGATGATTTATTGGCATCTGGAATTATTTCCAAAATTACCATTAATGGATATCCAAGTTTAGAAATTTCTGTTGAAACAAAAGAAGCTGACTTGCGCAGATATAATTTAACTTTTGATTTAATTGCCGGTGCAATTGCTTCAAATAACCTTGATATTTCGGGGGGACAGATAAAATCGGATGAACAAGAAATACTAATTCGTTCCCGGAATAGAAGTGTTGACCCAAATAAAATTGGTGATATAATTTTAAGAGCCAATGATGACGGTAGTTTTCTTAGAATTAGAGATATTGCAAAAGTAAAAACGCAGTTTGCAGATGTTTCAAGCAACGCTAAAATAAATGGAAAACAAGGTGTGTTTTTTTCAATTGAAAAATTGAAAAATGAGGATTTACAAGTAATTTCAGAATATCTAAATAAATATGTCGTGGATTTTAATAAGCAGCATAATTCATTAAAACTTGATATTACTTTCGATTTTAACTCAATGCTAAACAGTCGTTTGCAATTATTACTTAACAATGGTGGAATTGGGTTACTCTTAGTAATTATAACGCTTGCATTTTTCTTAAGTTTCCGACTTTCGCTTTGGGTTGCTTGGGGAATTCCTTCGGCATTTCTTGCAATGTTTATAGTAGCAAGTTTAAGTGGAATTACAATTAATATGATTTCACTTTTTGGAATGATTCTGGTTGTGGGAATTCTGGTTGATGATGGAATTGTAATTGCTGAAAACATATATGCACATTTTGAAATGGGTAAATCGCCCAAACGTGCAGCAATAGATGGCGTTGTTGAGGTTTACCCAGCAATTATTACTTCTGTAACAACTACAATTGTTGCATTTGCTCCTTTGCTTTTATTGCAAGGTAGGATGGAAATGCTATACGAAATGGCATTTATTGTAATCTTTAGTTTGTCCTTTTCATTGTTAGAAGCATTTTTTGTTTTACCAGCACATTTATCAAGTGGCCATATTTTAAGACGAAAAGACGAAAAAAAATCTGGGAATATTAGGGAAAAATTAGATAAAGT
>PCUD01000079.1:39459-41181 GCA_002786785.1 Ignavibacteriales bacterium CG18_big_fil_WC_8_21_14_2_50_31_20
GAGCATTTATTAAAACAACTTTTTTCCCAACAATAGCATTCGATTCTTTTAATGTTAACATTGCATTTACTCCAGGCTCTGGTGAAAAACGAACTGCCGAATATCTTGAACGGTTTGAAAAATCAATTTGGGAAGTAAACGATGAAATTAAGCAAGAGTTTGCTGATTCAAACGATTTTGTAACTTTTGCATTTAGGTCTATTGGAAATGCATTTAATGGCGAAGAAAACGGGGCACACGCTGGAAATATAAATGTTTTAATGCGAGATATGGAAGGTGCTCCAATTTCTACATTCGAAATTGCTTCAAGAGTCCGCGAAAAAATTGGAGACGTTCCAGAAGCTACTAAATTTACAGTTGGTGGAAGAAACAGATGGGGAAGCCCAATATCCATAAGCATTTTAGGACAAAATCTTGAAGAACTTGAATTGGCTAAAAACAAATTGCTATCCCAATTAAAAAACATTCCAGAATTAGATAATGTGAATGATCAAAATTCGCAAGGCAAGCAAGAAATTCAAATTAAGCTAAAACAAAAAGCCTATTTTTTAGGACTTTCGCAAGTTGAAATTGCAAATCAAGTTAGGCAAGGTTTTTATGGCGGTCAAGTTCAACGTTTGCAACAAGGTAAAGACGAAATTCGTGTTTGGGTAAGATTTCCTAAAGAAGACAGAATAAATGTTGGTCAATTAGAAAACATGAAAATTAAAACAGCTAAAGGTGAATACTCATTAAATGAATTAGTAACTTATACAATTGAACGAGGACCAGTAAATATTAAAAGATACAATGGCGCTCGTGAAGAAAGAATTGATGCAGATTTATTAGACCCTTTTGCTCCTGTTCCACCCATTTTGGAATATATACAAACAGAAATAGTACCAAATATTAAAGCTAATTTTCCAGGAGTTTCAATTGTTTATCAAGGGCAGGCTAAAGATAGCGCTGAATCTTTTCAACAAATTGTTACATTATTTGCAGGTGCATTTTTGTTAATTATTTTAATATTAATGCTTCACTTTAGGTCAGTTTCGCACATGGTAATTATTGTTATGATGATTCCTTTGGCATTTCTTGGTGCGGCTTGGGGTCATGGAATTCACGGGCATCCAATTTCAATTATGTCCGCTTGGGGAATGGTTGCTCTTTCAGGGGTTATTATTAATGATGCTGTGGTTTTTCTTGCAAGATATAATACATTGCTTATTGAAGGGATGAAGGTAGAAGAAGCAGTTTTTAATGCGGGAATTTCACGATATAGAGCAATTATTCTTACTACTTTAACAACAGTACTTGGCTTATATTCAATAATTTTGGAAACTAGTTTTCAAGCACAGTTTTTAATTCCAATGGCTATTTCATTGGCTTATGGTGTTTTGGTTGGAACTGGATTTATTCTTCTGTTTTTTCCAGTTTTAATTTTAACTTTAAATGATATAAAAGCTTGGTTGTATAAATTTTGGAATGGAAAATCAATAATTCCAGAAGAAATTGAACCTGCAATAATAAATCACAGAATTAATGTTGATAATTAAAGAGCATTTTAAATTATTGTAAAATATTGGGGAACAAAACTATTTGTTCCCCAAATTAAATATAATTTTAGCGATAGAAATTTAAAACTAATGGCAGTTAATCCTGGATAATGCAATAGGATTAAAATAAACAATTTTAGAAAAAGAACAATCAATATAGAAGCGAACTTGCCCCGACTTACTCGGT
>PCUD01000079.1:41196-63973 GCA_002786785.1 Ignavibacteriales bacterium CG18_big_fil_WC_8_21_14_2_50_31_20
AAAAACAATTGAGCAAAAATGACAGCCACAAATCCCATAAAAAGATTATTCGATTTATACACAAGCGAACTATCGTTTGATGAAATTGAGCGAATGATTAAAAAAGAATCAACTGCAGTTTACGAATTCTACAAAAATGAAATTCCTGAACCAACAGCTCATCAAAATAAATTTAATCGATCTTTAACCTTTGTTAAGTCGCTATTTAATGCCTTTTTAATGAAACTCTCCCCAGCAAGAAGAGTCTTTTATTTATCAGCAATTATAATATTTATTGTTGGAATTGTTGGAGTAAACAACGCATATCTAATTTTTTCTTTTTTAATTTTAAACGCACTAATTGCTTTTGAATTAGCCGACAAACTAATTGTTAAAGACGATATTGTGCTTGCAAAAAAAATCCAAAAACGACTAATGCCAGAACCACCATACCAAAATGAACATTTTGAAATTTCTGCTTTTAGTGAAGCTGCTCGCGAAGTTGGTGGTGATTATTTTGACATTGTTGATTCAAGCCGTGATGAAAAAACATTTGTAATTATTGGTGATATTTCTGGAAAAGGAATTGCAGCAGCTCTATATATGGTAAGGGTTCAGACAATTTTGCAGTTCTTAATAGAAAACAATTCTGATCCAAAAAAAATCATTATAGAACTAAAAAAGTATTTTGCAAAAAGATTAGAAAGGGAATACTTTTTAACATTATCCATTGCATCCATTGATAAAAAAGGAAAAATAAAATATAGCAATGCTGGTCATTTACCATTGCTTCACTATAAAAAAAATGAAAACATTTTTGTTGAAATTAATCCCACAGGCATTGGAATAGGATTTAATGACAAAGGAATGTTTGAAAAAACACTTGCAGAAGAAAAAGTTAAAACTGAACCAAACGACATCCTTTGTTTTTATACAGACGGAGTAACAGAAGCAATGAATCATACAAAAACTCAATTTGGAGTAGAAAGATTAAAAAAAATAATTCAAGAAAATGCCGATAAATCAAGTATAGAAATCCAAAATAAAATCATTGAAACAATTAATTATTTTAGAGACAAAGCAGAAGTCAACGATGATATCTCAATTGTTTTAATGAAAGCAAAATAAATCTTTCTTAAATTCAATTTTAAGAAAATACCTTAATCTGTTTGCTCACATTTTGATTATTAGTTTTACACTTACAATATAAAACCTTAATTTTTAATACCACATTAATTTAAATAATAACTATAGGAAAGATTGTGAGAGTAAAACTATCATTAATAATTACTATCCTTTTTTCATTAACCATTTTAGCAAATAACGAAGTGAAAAATATGATTATCCCAACACCACAAATAATTAAGTTGACTAACGGAACAATCAAACTTACTGAAGAAATATCAATTGTAATTAAAAACAAAAAACTAAATTTTATTGCTAATCAAATTGTTGAAAGCTTAAAAAATTCGTTTAACATTAATGGGAAAATATCCAATACTGATGGGCTTATATATTTAAATATTGTGGAAAGCCTCGCCAATATTGAGGTTGATAAAAATCTTTATAATCAAGCATATAATCTATTAATTACTAATAATAAAATTGAAATTAATGCCACTACTGAAAAGGGATTGTTTTACGGGGCAATGAGTTTAATTCAACTTATTGAACACAATAGCACAAGGGAAATACAAACTTTAGAAGTTTATGATTGGCCAAACATGGAATTACGAGGTATTTCGGACGATATAAGCCGCGGTCAAGTTTCAAATTTGCAAAATTTTAAACGCATTATTTATTTTATCTCGCGTTATAAAATGAATGTATTTATGCCATACTTAGAAGATATGCTTCAACTTAAATCATATCCATCAATTGGTAAAAATCGAGGTGCTTTATCAAACAAAGAAGTGAAGGAGATAGTTGCATATGCTTCAGAAAGATATGTTGAGGTAATTCCAATATTTCAAACGCTTGGTCATTTTGAAAACATTTTAACTTCGAGGGAATTTGTTGATTACGCCGAATTTCCTGGCGCCGCCTCGCTTGCTGTTACAGAGGCAAAAACTTATGTGTTCTTGGAAAATATGCTAAAAGAAGTTTTTGCTCTTTTTCCGTCAGAATATATAAATATTGGTGCCGATGAAAGCTATGATGTTGGTTATGGAAAAAGCAAAACGCTAACAAAAAAGGTTGGAAGCGCAAAAGTTCATACTGAACATTATAAAAAAATTTTTCAATTCTGCAAAGCAAACAACAAAAAAGTATTGATGTATGGAGATGTAATTTTAAACCACACAGATATTTTGAATTTAATTCCAAAAGATGTAATTATTGTTGATTGGCATTATGGTGCTACTAAAAAATATATTTCAACAGATATCTTCAAAAATGCTGGATTTGAATTTATTGTTTCACCTTCGGTTTGGAATTTTAGAACTACATTTCCCACATACCAAATTGCACTTCCAAATATCAAAACTATTATTCACGATGGATTGCTAAACGGTTCCAAAGGAATGATAAATTCGAATTGGGGCGACTATGGTGCAGAAACATTTAAGGAATTTGTTCTTTTTGGATATGCTTGGTCAGCACAATGTTCTTGGAATTATGAGGACTCTAATCTTTCGGAATTTAATAATTCTTTTTTTGCAGATTTTTTTGGAATTGACGATTATAAGCTAAACTCTCTTTATAAAACTTTTAGTACGGTATTTAATCAATTGCAGTGGCACGAACTTTGGAGGCATCCTGTTTTAGAGTTGCCAACTTCTGCTTGGTGGGCACCACGAATAAATCCCGAAGAAATATCTTCTTGGATGAATTGGACATTACCTGATGTATTTAAAACGCTTGAAAATTTTGAACAATTAGTTACAAAAAACAAAGATCACTTTGAATTGCTAAGGTTTTTAATTCATTTAGATTTTTATTATTCAAAAAAACTTGAAACAAATTATTATTTGCGGGCTATTCTACAACTCAAAAAATTGGAACAAGAATTATCAAATTCAAAATCGAAAGAAAAAGAAATTAATATTGAAATTAGCTCAATAAAGAAAAGGTTAAGCGAAGTTTCAATTGAAGAACTAATTAACCAGAACATTTCGGAATTACAAATTCTTAAAGCTAAATATGAAATGTTGTGGTTAAAGTATTATAAAAAAGAAAATCTAAATATGATAATGGATAAGTTTGATAGACTTATTACATATTTTGAAGAAACAAAAGAAGATACTCAAAGTGATATATTAAAAGAACCAACAATTGAAAGCAAATGGATTTATGCACCAAAACTTAGAAATAAGGCTTATGATAAAGCAGAATTTAAACGTGAGTTTACTATTAATAACCAAATTGAAAATGCTCAAATTCAACTAATCGCAGATACACATGCAAAATTGTATATAAACGATAAATATGTTGGTGAAATTTATTCACGTCGCTCACTTTCGCTATTAACAGAATATGACAGAATTCTATTTTTGGATGCAAAAAAATATTTTACAAAAGGGAAAAACAAAATTACAATAGAAGCTGAAAGCCATAAGGGTACTACTGGTGCTGGAATAAATTTTATTGGACAAATTGTTACCTCTAATGGCTCATTTGAGGTTTTATCGGACGAAAAATGGTTAAGTCGTTCAGCTGAATCTAAAAGCAATTGGGAAAAATCTATAATTAAGGAATATAAATTTAAGATAATTGCACCAAATTTTGATAGAAAAAGAACAAGTTGGATTGAAAGATAAAATGAAAAACAAGAAATCAATTCTAATAGGGATTATTCTTGCAATTTTATTTATTCTTTTTTTTAATGGGGTTTTCCAATATTTGTTGTTATTGCTATTTAATGCCAACATTGAAAAGTTTGAGTTTTCAATGTTGGGGTTTTTCCCAACTGTTCAGCTTAAAGAAAACATAAATATTTTAAATACATTTTTTCTCTTATTGCCAATTATAATTAGCATAATATTTATCGAACTGTCTTTTACTCTCCTAAATAAATTGCCACTTGTTGTTTTAAGATATTCGGCAATAATATTTATATTAGTAGTGATGGGAGATGTAATTGTTTTTACCTTTTATGGAGCTATTCAACTGCTTCTTAATCCATTAAGCAATTCACTTTGGAGTAAATTAATATCATTGTGGCAACTTTCAGGAGGAAAAATTTATGTGCTAATCTTTTTTATTATACTTGTCCTTTTTGCATATCTTCAGTTGTTACAAAAAAGACTGATGAAATTTATTGTAATTCCTAAAAAAGAAATAAGCTAAATGGATTCATGCAGTAATGTTTTTTAACAAATAAGCAAGTCCTTGATAAGAAATTCCTAAATGTTTTGCCGCTAAAGTTTTATTTCCGTCATAAGTTTTTAATGCTTTATTTATTAACCAATATTTAGCATCTTCTAATTCATCCAAACTACCATAATTAAATAGGAAAGAATTAGCCAAATCATTTTTTAAAGGTGATATTTGATAGTTTTTGGATTGAGTAATGGTTCCGAAAATACAATAGTTTTTAATAAAATTTGAAAATTCTCTAATATTTCCTTCCCATTTATGATTTTCAATATAATTCCAAATTTCATTTGAAAATGAAACTATATCTTTATCAAACATTCTACAATATAAATTTTGAAAATGATTAGCCAAAAGGTGCAAGTCTTCTCTCCGTTCACGAAGTGGTGGAAGATCAATTATTGTTGACCCAATTCTGTGAAACAAATCCTGACGCAAAAATCCTTTGTTTATCGCTTCATGGATGTTTCTGTTTGTTGAAGATAAAATTTGGACATCAATTTCAATTTCTTTTGTACTACCAACTCGTTTAATTTTTCTTTCCTCAAGAACTCGCAATAGTTTTGCCTGAAGTTGGATTGGAATTTCAGTAATTTCATCAAGAAAAAGAATTCCACCATTTGCTACTTCAAACAAACCAGCGTGCGACTGCAATGCATTTGTAAAAGCTCCCTTTTCATATCCAAAAAGCTCAGATTCAAAAAGTGATTCAGTTAAAGCAGCACAGTTTATTGGAACAAAAGGTGCATTTTTTCTCGCTCCATTGATTTGAATATATCTTGCTAGAAGCTCTTTGCCTGTTCCCGTTTCTCCGACAATTAATGTATTCATTGAATATTCGGCAACAGATTTTGCTTTATTTAAAGCGTCTTTTAATCTTGGTGAATCACCAACCATTAAATTTTGATCATTTTCATAGTTCTTTTTAATTTGCTCTTTAAGTACAAGATTTTCCTTTTGAAGTATCTCTTTATATGCAATGTTTTCTTCTTCAAGTTTTTTGATGTGAATTAGCTTTTCAACGGTTGAAAGAAGTTGAAATTCATCATACGGCTTTTTTAAAATATCGCTTACACCAATTCGGGTAGCTTTTATAAAAGCCTCTTCTTCTGAATAACCAGTAATTAAAAGATATTTTGTTAATTTTTGCTGGTCTTGGGTTTTTTCAATAATATCTAGACCAGTCATTCCTTGAAGTTTTAAATCTAAAATTGCAATATCATAAGTATTATTCATTAACAATTCTATAGCCTTTTCAGAACTTCCCGTCGTGCTAACCTCGTAGTGTTCAGCATTAAATGATAAAGAAAGGTTCTCCAACGAAAACTCATCATCATCAACTATAAATATTTTCTTTTTATC
Source organism: Ignavibacteriales bacterium CG18_big_fil_WC_8_21_14_2_50_31_20 (assembly GCA_002786785.1). GTDB lineage: Bacteria > Bacteroidota > Ignavibacteria > Ignavibacteriales > Melioribacteraceae > 1-14-2-50-31-20. Next base: position 46,852 of record PCUD01000079.1, read on the forward strand.
AGGATTAAAATTTTCCATTTTAGGTACCTATTTTTTCAATATATAAAGGAATTTTTATTTCTACTACTGCCCCAATGGCACTATTTTTAACTTTTATTTCTCCACGAACACTATCCAAAATGTTTTTAAGAACCCACAAACCTAAACCAGTTCCTTTTCCCTTTTCTTTGGTTGAGACAAAAGCCTCAAATGGTTTTTCCAATTTTGAACTACTAAAACCTGAACCAGTATCACTAAAAACAATTGTGTAGTTATTTTCTAAAACATACGATTTAATTGAAATAACTTTTTGCTCACCACCACTATCCATTATAGAATCGCGGGCATTAGATAGTAAATTTGTTATTATTTGGTTCAGTTCAGTTGAAGAAATTGCCAAATTTGGATTTTCACTAATTTCTGTAACCAAATTAATTCCCAAATTTTCAAATTGCTTAATTGACAAATCTTTCCATTCATTAAGCATATCTATTAAATTGGTTTTTACGTCAGCATTATTGCTTAGTGATCCAATCAACAATTTTTCAATAATTGATTTTGCACGCTTTCCAGCTTTTTCAATTAAATTAATATTGTTTTCAATATTTGCATTCTTGTTTTCTTTTATTCTTTGGGCACTATTAATAATTGCCCCTAATGGACTGTTTATTTCGTGCGCAATACTGCTTGCAATAGTTCCATAAACGGCCAATTTTTCTGCTTGAACTAATTTGTTTGAGGTTTCCTTAAGCTCATTATTTGTAAATTCTAATTCTTCTTTTTGTTTTTTGATTTTTTTCCACGAAACACGTAATGTATTAATCCATAAAACCATTGTAAATAATAAAATAATTAAAAAAGATATAACTAAATTTCGAAGCATATCTACACTAATTTGGTTATACCATTCCACTGGTTTGAATCTGAAAAGGCTTGAATTCCTTTTCCCAGAATCATATGCAGAAATCACTTTTGTTTTAGGAAGGAAATATGTAGCACCTTGTGATTCTAAATAAGCTATTTTGTTTAATTCATCATCCAATGCAACAATACTTTGAAGAATACCAGGTCCTTCGGTTAACAAAACAAATTGCTTGTTTTCATAATCAATTGAACCAAATGGAGAGTATTTAAGTTTTGATTTTGCAGAATCAATCAAATTAAAATCTAAGTCAAATACCCAAATTCCACTTCGGGGTTGAGTAGCATAAATTTTATCATTATATAAATAAAAATTATAATCATCATCCAATTCCCTTCTTTTTTCTATAGCACCAGTTTTTGGATCAGAAATTTCTAAGAAACTTTTATTAGAAAGTGTGCAAGCTAACAGAAGTTTTTCTTTCCCATTAATCTGTACCTTATTTAAAACTGCAGATGTATGAAATCCACCAACTGAACGCTTCCAAAGCAATTTATTGTTTGAATCAACAGCACGCAGTATTGCCAAAGAATCGGAAGAAAAATCGTCCGAGTTTTTATCAAGAATAGCATTTTTATTTCTAGCAAAATTTGTGTCGAATGTTGATGAAATTCCAGAAAATAAATCAAAATGAAAATAATTTCCTTTTGAATAATAAAGCTTATTTCTATTAGTAATTCGTGCAGCACTTGAATAAATAATGTAAGAGGTATCACCATAAACAAAATTTATCGGGTCACTTTTTGTTAAATTTTCAGCAGAATAAGTTTGCCAAATAGTTGATTTGTTTTGAACGCTAATTGCCCAGATTCCCCTTTTTATATTTTCTCGGACAATTAGTTCACTAATTGTAATAATTAGTTCAAAAAAATTATCGCCTTCAATTTGTGCGGGAGTTAAACTGCAGTTAATTTTATCAAAATTATCTTTAATAGGTATTTCAAAAATTTTGGTTTTTATTTGCGGTTCGTTGGAAGGATCGTAATATAAGAACCAAATTTTTTCTGGCTCGGTTATTGTAAAAACAATTTCATCAAAAGAATCACCATCAAAATCGAAAACCAAAATGTTTCTATGTATTGTGCTTTGGGGAGATGTTAATTCTAATTTTTCAATAAAACTATAATCTTGGTCAAAAAACAAAATTGATGGCGGTTTGTTTTCAAATTTAAACGTGTTATAAATAGAAACAAAAGATAGATTATTATTTTTGAAAAAATGTCCTTCAGAAATTACAAGCCCTGTAATTGTGCTATCTAAATCAAATTTATAAGGATAAATTTTTTCCTCGGCTTTTGAGTTGGAGAGGAAAACAAATAGAAATAAAATGTAAAAATATCGAAGCATTTTTTCCAATAAATTTTGCGTTGTAAAAATATGTTAATTTCGATAAATAACCAAAAAATATTAAAGGTTACTTTAATGTTAAAAAGGACTTTAATGAATTTTTAAAGTAAACTTTAAAAATTTGATTCAAGCTAAAAATAAGCAATGAATATAATGCATAATCAAAGAATTGATTTTGGCATCTAATTTGTAATAATAATGCAGAAAGATAAATGGTTTTTATATAAGTGAGATGATGATGAGTATTTTATTTATGACATTATTGGTATTAACAATTAGCATGTCTCTATTTTTATTTTGGTATACAAAAGTAACAAAAGTATAATTGGTAAGGGCACATTAAATGGAAGAGGAACGTCAATATATGGCCCCATCCTCTTCCGAAACTTTTTTTAATTTGGAGTGTGACTTTGAAATTTGAAACTATTACAACGTTAAGAAAATCAAGAGTTTCTAATGTTTTGGGTAAATCGGTTATAGCAGGATTTATGGGTTATATGCTATTTCTTGGGATATTATTTACGACCAAATTAGTAGCAATGATAATTCAACCAGAGGGTACTGTTGTTTTTGAAATGGCTGATTTTGTATTACCAGTAATTGGTTTTGTTTTACTTTTTTTAATAAGATTTTTAGAAAACTATAAAGAGGGTGACGATTATTAAGTTTATTTAAGTTATATTTTAATTTGATAAAGGAAACAAATTAAAACATAACTATGAAAATAAATATTATTACTGGAAAAATACGTTCCGGTAAAACTACATTTTTACAAAATCTTATTTTATCCCTTTCTGAAGTTGAAGGAATAATTCAACCAACAATTGGAGAAAAACGCTTTTTCCAAGACGTTAAATCAAAGCAGATAAAAGAAATTACTTCACAAGAAAAGAACGAAAGCACATTTAGATTAGGAAAATTTATATTTAATGATAAATCGTTTTTGTGGGCAAAAAACATTCTTGAAAAAGCAGTAAATGATGTATCTAAAATTATAATAGTTGATGAATATGGTCCGTTAGAAATTAGTGGGAAAGGATTAGAACCAGTTGTTTCCAAAATTATTGAATCTGTTAAAAACAACAAGAATATGAAACTAATTATAATTGTTAGGGAAACGTTAGCTGAAGAATTTATAGAAAAATTTAATTTAGATAAATCAGAGATTGAAATAACAAAAATCGAAAATTAATCCAATGTTTTAAGTTGGTTAATCTTTTTAATTTCGCCGGCAATAACAAGAGAATCAATATCTTTAAAAATATAATCGGGATTAGGAATTGCGTTAATATTTAATCCAGTTTTATCATTACTTTTAATTGAGAGAACATCAACACCATATTTTGAACGAATATTAATCTCTTTAATTGATTTGCCAATAAACGAAATAGGTACTTTTACTTCTGCAAGTGAATAGCCTTGCATAAAATGAATATTTGTAATCTCCTCTTTCATTGAAATACTACTTGCAAGGTTTTTTGTTATTTCAATTCTATTAATTTCTTTTTGATAAGCATCCTGAATATCATTTCGCCAAAGCATCCCAATAATTTTTTTTGAGCTAAATGCTTCAACAATAGGAATTCCTTCAAAATTATAATTACGCATTATTTCAAGAGCTTTTTTGCAATTATCATCTGGAATTAGGCTTTCAAATTCAATATTTGCTAAATCACCAGCAATTAATAGAGAATTTAATGAATCTTTTTCAAATAACAATTCCTTTAAATCGTTCATTGAAATTATTCCAACAATACTACCTAATTTATTAACAACAGGAAATTCAACACCCTTTCTACTTAAAACTGTACTTACAACCTTACTAAAATTATCAGTAACCTCAATGGAGGTAAAATCTTTTTCATAAACATCTTTAACAAGAATAGATTCCATAATATTGGTTTCTGTTCCTTCGTTTATGCTAATGCCACGTAATAGTAATTTTAAAGTATAAATAGATTCGCTTGATAAATAGGAAGAAACAATTGTACTCACAATTGCTGTAATCATTAATGGGAGAATAATTTCGTAATCGTAAGTAAGTTCAAAGACGATTATAATTGCAGTAATTGGGGCTCGTGTTGTTCCAGCAACTAAACCTCCCATGGCAACTAATGCATAAGCACCAGGACCTGCGGTAATATCAGGGAAAAGCAAATTTGCTAATGCACCAAAAAAATATCCAAGCATGGCACCCATAAAAAGTGAAGGAGCAAAAATACCACCAGAGCCACCAGAGCCAAGAGTTAATGAAGTGGCAATAATTTTCAAAAAAACCAATCCAAGAGCGATGTACCAAATCATATTTCCATGTAGAGCGTTGTTAATAGAATCGTAACCTACTCCCATTATTTGTGGAAATAATAAAGCAATAATTCCAATAGCAAAACCACCAATAATTGGTTTTAAGTAATCTGGAATGTTTAGTTTTTTATCAAAAAAATCTTCGGAATAATACAATACCTTAATAAACAAAAATGAGACTAATCCACTTGCAGCTCCCAAAATAAAATAGAAAACAAGCTCGTAAGGGGAAGCATATTCATAAGATGGAACAGAAAAAGCAGCAAGATTTCCTTCGTAACTATGTGAAATTACTGTTGCAATTACAGCCGAGATAACAATTGGAGAAAACTGTGCTACTGCAAAATCCATTAATATAATTTCAACTGCAAAAAGAGCACCAGCAATTGGGGCATTAAAAGCGGCGGCAATTCCAGCCGCAGCGCCACAAGCAACAAGGGTTTTTAATTTTTTTTGTGGAACTCTGAAAAACTGTCCAACAGTTGAACCAATACTTGAACCGATTTGAATTATTGGTCCTTCGCGACCAACTGAACCACCTGTACCAATTGTTATTGCGGAAGCAAGGGCTTTTATTGCAGCAACTCTTGGACGTATTTTGCCATGTTTTAATAAAATAGCTTGCATAACTTCAGGAACACCGTGCCCTTTTGCTTCGGGAGCAAAAAAGTAAATTAGAGGCCCAACTATTAATCCACCTATTGCAGGAATAAGGATTATTAAATACCAAGGGCTGTTGGAAATATTTTCTAAAACAGTGCCTGTGCCAGGAAATGATAACTGAGAAAATTCTTCAATCATAAATCTAATTACAACTGCAGAATATCCAGCAAATATGCCAATAATTATGGCTATTATTATCATAAAAGTATGTTCGGAGAGGTGTGCCTTTTCGAACAAAGAATCAGTTTTTTTGGAAAAGCTGTTATATTTCTTTTTTATAGATGAAATCAAAATTGAGTATTTTTCATTATTAAAAAAGCAAAATAAAGTTTAATATAGTTTGAAACAAATGTATATTTAATTTTATTACAAAATTAGTTTTTATAAAAAAACAAATGTAGAATATAAAATGAAAAGATTATTTCTTTTAATATTAATATTAAGCACCAATCTTTTTTCACAGCAACAGAAATTAGATTCATTAATTGAAAATGGTATTCATCAAATTTATTCAATTAAATTTGATGAAGCTGAAAAGACATTTTTGATTTTGCAAAAAGAATACCCAAACCATCCAGCCGGAAAATTTTTTGATGCAATGATAATTTGGTGGAAAATATTACTTGAACTAAGAAGTGAATTTTACGACAATCTAATGATAGAAAAATTGGAGCTATCAATTGAACAATGTGAAAACATTTTGGAGGAGGACCCTAATAATGTAGATGCTCTCTTTTTCAAAGGAGGTGCTCTTGGTTACAGAGGAAGACTTTTTGCAGTGCGAGAAAATTGGCTTGATGCTGCCGCAGATGGTAAAGATGCTCTACCATTAGTGTTAAAAGCTTATGAACTTGATTCAACCAATGTTGATGTTATTCTTGGTTTCGGAATTTATAATTATTATGCAGAAGTAATTCCTCAGCAATTTCCAATAGTTAAACCATTAATGTTCTTCTTTCCTGAAGGTGACAAAAAGAAAGGAATTGAACAGCTTAACTTTGTTGCAGATAATGGTAAGTATGCAAAATATGAAGCTTTATATTTTTTAATGACGTTAAATTATTCTTTTGAGAAAAATGAAAAAGCTTCATTAGAATATGCAAAAAGATTACATAATGAATTTCCAGACAATCCAAGATTTGAAAGTTATTTAGGAAGAATAAACGTAAGAAATAATGATTATCCAAGTGCTAAAAAAATATTTCTATCAATAATTAAAAAATATAACCTTGGATATACTGGTTACACCGATAGAATTAAAAGAGAAGCAGAATATTATGTTGGTGTTTATTATAAACAAACAGACAGTTTAGCTCTTTCGGAAAAGCATTTTATAAATTGTGAACAGCTATCAAAAAAAGTTGATTCTGACGAAGAAAGTGGATTTTTAGTTAACACACTTTTATATCTTGGTGAACTAAATGATATAAACGGAAAAAGGGAAAAAGCACTAAAATATTATGACGAAGTACTTGAATTAAAAGAGTTTCAAAATTCGTATGAAAAAGCGAAAAATTTAATTGAAACTCCTTATAAAAAGTAAAAATGTAATAATTATTTAATTAAAGCAGTAATTCCTATTCGGTGGGTTGCCCCAATTGCACCCATTGAATTAAATGCATAATCAAAATCATAATCACTAATATCAAATCCAACTCCAAAACTGAAACCACCCAAAGCAGAAGTTGATGCAACCTTGTAGTCTTCTCGTTTAACATTATCGTAACCAAAGCGTAACTGAATTACCTTGCTCATAGTAAATTCAATGCCAACGTTAATAAATTTAAATCTGTCAGCATCATTTAATCTTGTTAAAGCAAAGAAAAGTTGCAGAGGCGTGTGAATCAATTTTTTAGAAGCACCTAACTGAACAGAAAAAGGAAGTGATTCGTTAGTTTCGTTATAGTATGAAAGCTGACTCCCAATATTTAAAAGAGAAAGTCCAAAATTCCAACCACTCTCTGGAAGCAAATATTGCATTCCCAAATCACCAGCAATTCCAAAAGAAGTGTAAGATGCAATGTTGGAATAAATTAGTTTTAAGCTTGCTCCATAAGTAATATTTTCATTAAAATTATTACCGTAAGAAATTGTTAAAGCCATATCACTTGGAGTAAAACTTCCAATTTCATTGCCAGCTTCATCCCGCTCTTCAAATTTACCGTAATTAATATATTGCAGAGCTGAACCAAATTTACCAATTCCTTCCAAATTAAAAGTTGAGGCAAGTGAAAAAGAATTTATATCGGATAAATGCTTTAAAAAGGAAAAGGAAATAGGAATGTTTTCGATGTTTGTAATTCCCGCTGGATTATAAAAAATAATATTGGGATCAAGATTATCAGCAATGTAAGCTCCACCAAGTGCAGATGCACGCGGACTTGAATCGAGTCTTAAAAAATCATACGTATTTTGGCCTAAAATTTGAAAACCAAACACAAAAAATAAAACGATAGTTAACTTAATGTTATTCATAAAAACCTTAATTTGACAATACAAACTTAATTATAAGAAAAAAGAATTACACTCCTTTTTTAAAACTTAAATTAGCGAAACTTTAGCTTTTTATAAAAGGCAAAAATTTAGAATATTTGAGAAAACAATAATATTAATTAAATTGCAGGTCAATTTAACAACACAAAATTATAATGATAAAATTCAACAAAATATTTACTCTTTTTTTTATAAGCTGCTCTTTAATATATGGGCAAGACAAGACAAATCTTGAAATAATAAATGAATTAGTGGATAGTTCAACATCAAAAATAGCCATTGATTTGGGGGATTTTAATTTTACATGTAAGCTTAATATTAATTCGCCCAGTGAATATTTTTTGTTAAACCAAAAGGTTGTAAACTCATTTGCTGGAAAGGAAGTTAAAATTGATATAGATTCATCCACAGCTAATGTAATAAATTATTCTTTAACCAGAGTTGGTGTTGAGTATTCTAATCTATTTAAGGATGGTTTATTTGGCAATTATTTAATGGAGCGAAGAATAACTTTTAGCGGCTATTTTTCAATTCAAAAATTGACAGTAATCTCTAATGCGAATAATTTTAATTTTACTGTTACCGACACAATTTCGTATGACAACTATAATAATTTAGAAAACACATCACTCCCTTTTACAAAAGGGAAAGTGCCAGAGCCACCATTTTTGCCAAGTATTTTGGAGCCTGTTGTTGCAATTACAACGGTTGTGGTTTCTGTAATACTTTTCTTTTCGGTTAGAACAAAGTAATTTTTTTTTGCTTTTGGAAGTTAAGCAAAAAGTTTTTTATTCAATTTTAGGAACTTGTTTTAATATAATATTGGTTGTAAAACCAATATTAATACGAATGTATTTTATATCAGTTTTATCAATTATTAAAGTGTTTTGTCCTTTCCAGATATCTTGTGTATAGCTTTCATTTGCTGATTGATAATTTTTCATACCTACAGTTGTCCAAAAATTTTGTGGAATTTCTAAAAGCAATTCAACTGATGAGTTTTCTAAAAGAGGTGATAAGTTATTATATTCAATAATATTTCCATTAAGGCAAAGGAATTCAACACCATCTTTCGATTCGATTATAAATTGATCGCTATCGTAATTTAGTTGAATTGGTGAATCGGAATAATTAATTAATTTTACACGCAATTTACCACCCTCTAATCCTGCCCAAGCTAAAATATTAGGATTCATATTTGGCGAGCTTTGGTACGAAATTCCAGAAGATTCAGTGTAAGCAACAATTTTAAAATAATTTGATTCATTGGGAGGCATTTTAATTCCAAAGAAATCATCAATTGCAAACGATGAAGAGCATTTAATAAGCAACATTAGAGAAACAGCAACAAGCAAGTATTTTAATATGTGTTTCATAAAAACCTCAATATTTAATTAAAATATACTGATTCAAATTTAGCAAGAAGTCCTTTGCTTCCATACAGATAAAGAAACTCGCCATAAATTTTATATTTAATTGTTTCTTTCAAAGTTGATATAAACTCCGCTTCAATCTCCATTTTATCTTTGCATATTTCAAGAGCTGTTCCAAAGTCATTAAATTTTATTGTATCGTTGGAATTATAGGAAGAGCCAAAAAAATTATTGCATCCGGCAAAACCTTTTATTTTATTGTCGAGTGCTATTAAAAAGTGAATGTCTTTTTCAAGACCGGGAGAAAATTCAAATGATTTTCCATTTAGCTTGCGTAAAGCCCAATAAGTATTTAAAAGAGAAGCCGTTCCTAAATTGCCATTGCAATCAATATTTGGCCAAATATTTATAAATTTAGTTACTACAAGAAATTCCTCCTTGCCAGTTCCTTCAATTTTATCTCTAAGTTCATAGTTGCCAAACAATGTAACCAAAATTTTTTCACCTGCATTTTCACTAACTTCTAAATATGCTTTTTGTAATTTTAAATTGTCTCCTTCAAATGCAACGGGGAGTTTTTTACCTGTTTCGCAATCGTAAAATAAAGCCGCATCAGCCATATATGAATAAAATCCTTTTATTTTATTAGCATTGTTTGTTACTTCAAATGATGAGCATGAAACCAGAATGGATAGCAGTATTAATATGACAATTCGTTTCAAAATCAATCTCGTTTATTTATTAAAATTTTATTCAATAAAAATAACGTATTCTTTCTTAACCAAAAACAATCATTTTTTTTAATTTAATTTTGTTATGGTTATTATTGTATTATGAAAAACAAAAAAATAGCAATTGTTGCGGTTAGTGGCGGATTAGATAGTTGTGTTACGGCAGCAATAGCAAATAACAAATATGATTTAGCCCTCGCACATATAAATTATGGTCAGCGAACACAAGAAAGAGAATTAAAAGCATTTAATGATATTGCAGATTTTTATAATGCAAAAAAGAGGATTATAATTGATTTTAATCACCTTGCAAAAATTGGCGGCTCTTCACTTACAGATAAATCAATAAAAATAAATGATGCTGATTTGGAGAGCAAAGAAATTCCTTCATCTTATGTGCCTTTTAGAAATGCAAATATTTTAACAGCTTGTGTTAGCTGGGCAGAAGTTATTGGTGCCGAAGCAGTTTTTATAGGAGCTGTGTTTGAAGATTCATCGGGATATCCCGATTGTCGTCCCGATTTTTTTAGCGCTTTTAATTCTGTAATTGATTTGGGCACAAAACCAGAAACAAAAATCAGAATTGAGACACCAATTATTCACATGAATAAAGACGAAATTATCCAAAAAGGCAATGAACTTAACGCACCACTTCATTTAACTTGGTCGTGCTATCAAAGTGAGGACGAAGCATGTGGCGTTTGTGATAGCTGCGCTTTACGTTTAAGAGGATTCCAAAAATTAGGAATAGAAGATCCAATTCCATATAAAATTAGACCAAAATATTAATAAATAAAGGGAAAATAATCATGAAAGATAAAACCAAAATTCTTGAAACATTTGAAAATCCAAATCCAGAAAGAGATTATACAATTATACACAAAGCTCCAGAATTTACTTCACTTTGCCCTAAAACAGGCCAGCCAGATTTTGGGACAATCATTTTAGAATATAACCCCAACGAGCTTTGTGTTGAACTAAAATCGTACAAACTATACTTAAATTCATACAGAAACGAAGGAATGTTCTTTGAAGCTGTTACTAACAAAATATTGGAAGATTTAGTAAAAGTATTGGACCCAAGTTATTTAAAAATTACGGCTAAATTTAACGTCCGTGGCGGAATAAAATCAATTGTAGAAGTTGAATATGATGAATTTGCTGAATTGGAGGATTTTGATGATTTTGACGAAGACGAAGATTTTTCACTAAACTAACAAATATACTCTTAGAAGAATTAAGCCAATTCATTTTGTCGCTGGCTTAGGATTGAAATTTTCTTGAGTGTTTTTTTTATTATACTAAATGTAAAGGAGCACTTATGGCTAAGAAAGTAATCAAAAGAAGTTGGGCTGAACCATTTAAAATTAAAGTGGTTGAACCTATCAAAATGACAACCAGAGAACATCGCGAAAAGGAAATTAAAATTGCTGGTTACAACACATTTCTGTTAAAATCGGAAGATGTATATATCGATTTGCTTACAGATAGCGGTACAAACGCAATGAGCGATAGACAATGGGCTGGAATGATGGTAGGTGACGAAGCCTATGCAGGTAGCAGAAATTTTTATCATTTATGGGACAACGTAAAAAAATATTATGGAATGCCATACTTTGTGCCCACTCATCAAGGTAGAGCCGCAGAACACATTATATCTAAAATACTTATTAAAGATGGTGATTTTGTTCCAGGCAACATGTATTTTACAACTACACGTCTTCATCAAGAATTAGCCGGTGCTACATTTGTTGATGTAATTATTGATGAAGCACACAACCCTAAAAGCGAGCATCCTTTTAAGGGAAATATTGACCTCGAAAAATTAAAAAATTTAATTGAAAAAGTTGGAGCAAAAAAAATTCCTTATGTAAGCGTGGCTGGTCCTGTAAATATGGCTGGAGGACAGCCGTTTTCAATGGAAAACTTAAAAGAGGTGCATAAATTATGCTCCGAACACAAAATTAAATTGTGGTTTGATGCAACCAGAGCAACCGAAAATGCTTACTTCATTAAAGAAAGAGAAGCAGGTTACAAAGAAAAATCCATTGCAGAAATTCTAAAGGAAATTTGTTCTTACTTTGAAGGAATTTGGGTTAGTGCAAAAAAAGATTTAATGGTAAATATTGGCGGCATTCTTGCAACTAAAAATAAAAAAGTTTTTGAAAAAGCCAGGAATATGGTAGTTGTTTACGAAGGACTTCATACTTATGGCGGACTTGCTGGGCGCGATATGGAAGCTATGGCTATTGGCCTTGAAGAAATGGTTGAATATGATAATATTAGAGCTCGCATTGGTCAAGTTGAGTATTTTGGAAAAGAGCTTGATAAATATGGAGTTCCTTATGTTCGCCCAATTGGTGGTCATGCAATTTTTCTTGATGCCAAAAGATTTTTAAGTCACTTAACTCAAGACCAATTTCCTGCACAAACATTAGCTGCCGAAATTTATATTGATTCGGGGGTTCGTGGAATGGAAAGAGGAATTGTTTCTGCTGGAAGAGACCCAAAAACAGGAAAAGAAAGATATCCTAAATTAGAGCTTGTTCGTTTAACATTTCCGCGAAGAGTTTATACACAGGCTCACATTGATGTTGCCGTGGAATCAATTGCAACTGTTTACCAAAACAGAAAAAATATTACTGGACTTAAAATGATTTATGAACCAGAATATTTGAGATTTTTTCAAGGTAGATTTGAAAAACTATAATTAAATGAGTTATTTATAATTATTTACTGTTAAACCTCGATAATAATAATATATTTCGAGGTTTAATTTTACAATTTAATACAGTTTACATTTATGCAACAGCCTTTTGAAATAAGATCTAAATTTGAAGCTGAAAAAGAAATTCTCTTTACAAATAAAGAGATTATGAAAGATGCTTTTAAATTTTGTATAAATTACAGCATTTTGGTTGAAGAATACATATTTAAAGTGCTTGCGGGAAAAAAAGTAAATTATGTATTAGTTGCTGCGGGTAGTTTTAGCCGTCGCGAACTTTCGCCCTACTCTGATATTGATTTAATGTTTATTGCAGAAGAGGTTGCTCCAAATCAAAAAAGTATTGAAGAAAGTGTTACTTTGCTTTGGGATATTGGAATTGAAATATCGCATACTGTTCGTGAATTTTCGGATGTTGATAAATTTTTACAAGATGATTTAACTTCGTTAACTCAATTTTTTGAAACAAGGTTTCTTTTTGGAAATAAAGAGCTTTATCAAAAATGGACTGAAAAAATACTTTCCGTACTTGATAAAAAACACACTAAAAGATTATTAAACCAATACTTTGCCGACATTAAGGAACGGCAGCTAAAGTATGGTGATTCACCAAAAGTGTTAGAGCCAAATGTAAAAAATTCTGCTGGTGGTTTACGCGATTTTCATACTATTGAGTGGATTTATTCAATTAAGAATAATACAATTATTTCTAGCCAAGAAGAAAAAACTCAAACCGAAATTTTTCTTATGAACATGAAAGACGAAAATTTTATTAATAGTAAGGACGTAGCCAGCTTATTAAAAAGTTATAAACTTATTCTGCTTGTTAGAAATTTATTGCACTTATTTAGTAATAGAAGGCAAGATAGATTTGAATTTATTTCGCAAGAAAAAATAGCAATATTTTTAGGATTTACTGAAGGAAATTGGAAAGAATTTATGTTGGAATATTTTAATTCCACAAACATTGTTTTTCGGTTTTCTAAAACACTTGTTAAAAAATATGAAGAAGAATTAACAGGGCCAATTTCAGAATACCTTTCAATTGAGTTAGATGATGATTTTTATATTAAAGATAACATTATTTATGTTGTTAATGAAAAAAAGCTAAATCTTTCTGAAGCTATGAGGGCTTTTTATTATCGTGGTTTGCATAGAGCACGCTTTGGTCAAAATATCCGATCAATAATTATAAATAGTGCTTTAGATATTGAGGAAAACGAGAACTATTTATTGTCCTCTTCTGTTTTCTTTCGAGAAATTCTTAAACTGCCACATAATATTGGAGAGACTCTTAATATTATGAATAGTTTAGGAGTCTTGGGGGCATTTTTCCCCGAGTTTAGAGAGCTTATTGGATTTTTCCAACCAGGTGTTTATCACTGTTATACCGCAGATGAGCACACACTTATTGCAATCAAAAATTTAGAAACTCTAAAAGGAAAAGAATCAACTTTAGGGAATCTTTTAACCAGCATTAAAATAAAGGATACTCTTTATTTATCAGTGCTTTTGCATGATATTGCTAAACCAATAAGTATTTCTGGACACGAAATTATTGGTGCCGAAATGGTTGAAACTATTATGAACCGTTTGGGGTATGGATATTACGAAATTGAATTAGTTAAATTTTTAGTAAAACATCACTTAACAATGGAACAAGTTGCTTTTAGAAGAAATCTAAACGACCCCGAAACTCTCGATAATTTTGTGTCGATTTTTTCAAATAAAACGGAATTAAATTATCTATATCTTTTAACCTATGCCGACCTTTCCGCTGTTAGTCCAATGGTTTGGACAAGTTGGAAAAGCGATTTGCTAGAGGAACTTTATCGCAAAAGTCTTTCTATGCTTAGTGATAAGTTATCAGGCGAGGAACTGCTTTACGAAAACACTTTAGCAATGATAAGCAATCCATTAATTGCTGATAACGATGCGGTTAAATCGCATGTGGAATCAATAGATGATGCTGGGTATTTGCAGCTTTATTCTCACGCCGAAATTAAAGAACATGTTAAAGAAATTGAAAGAGGAAACGAGATTTCTGTTTTCTTTAAACAAGATAATGGATTTACAAATATTACTGTAATTACAAAAGATTCAGAATCGTTGCTTTCACGGTTGTGCGGTTCGCTTTCAATAAGCGATTTAAATATTCATGATGCAAAAATATTTACACGTAAGGACGGATTTGTTATTGATAATTTTAATGTAACTGACTTTAGAACAAAAAGCAAAATTGGTGAAGAAAAATATATTACAATCAAAAAAAATATTACAGCTGCTTTAAAAAATGAGTTACATATTATTGCGGAATTTAAAAAAATTAAAACCCGCTGGTGGCGTATTGAAAATAAAATATTCAAAAGAAAAGATAAAATTAAAATAGATTTTGAAGAATATGACAAATACAGCATAATTGATGTGCATGCACCAGATAAAATTGGATTGCTTTATCAAATAACAAACAAAATGAACGAACTTGGTTTGGTAATCTATTTTGCCAAAATTTCTACAAAAGCTGATGATATTGTCGATTCTTTTTATGTCCTTGATAGAAATGGGAAAAAAATTACACAGGCAGATCAAGGTTTAATTACTATTGAAATAAAACAAACTATAGAAGAAATTTTATAGCAAATTAATGTTTGGCATTGAAATTTAGTAACCTAACAACTTAACATTTTTAGATTTAATCTGAGGATATTTTGCACTTTTTTAACAAATCTGCTCCAATAGGTATTTTTGATTCAGGAATAGGCGGATTAACAGTAGCCAAAAGAGTAATGTCAATTTTAACAAACGAAAACATTATTTATTTTGGAGATACAGCCCGCGTGCCTTATGGCTCCAAATCAAACTCAACTGTAATTGAATATTCAATTCAGGATGCACAGTTTTTAATTAAAAAAAATGTAAAACTAATAATTGTTGCATGTAATACTGCTTCATCAATAGCGCTAGATACACTTCGCGAAAAATTTGATATTCCAATAATTGGTGTTATTGAACCAGGTGCAAATCTTGCTCTCGAAACAACAAAGAATAGAAAAATTGGTGTTATTGGAACAAGTGCAACAATAAACAACAAAGCATATTCAGAAAAATTAAAACAACTTGATTCCAAAATTGAAGTTTTTGAAAAAGCATGTCCTTTGTTTGTACCAATTGCCGAAGAAGGTTGGTTAAATCACCCAGCAACAAAATTGGTTGCAAAGGAATATTTGCAATATTTTATTGACAACAATGTTGATACTTTAGTTTTGGGCTGCACTCACTATCCTTTATTGGCTGCTACAATTCAAGAAATTATGGGCGAAAAAGTAACTTTAATTGATTCTGGTTTTGCAGCTTCCCTTCAGGTTGAAAATCATCTTAAAGGGAGAGGAATTAGAAACGATTCAGTTCAACTTGGAACTAAAGAATTTTACGTTAGTGATTTACCCGACAAATTCAAATCCGTTGCCGAACGATTTTTAGGAAGCGAACTTACGCACATAGAAAAGATAGATGTAGAATCTTTAATCGTTAGATAAATAAAAACTCTTATAGTGATAAATTACTGCTATAGTTTTTGAATCGATGATTTTTCCATTTTTTATCATTTCGTCAACTTCATGAAGTGTATATTCAAAAATTTCCATTCCAAATTCACCTTCTTCGCGGTCGTGGTCTCCGGCAGTTAAATCTTGTGCAAGATAAAGATATAATATTTCGTCACAAAAGCCTGGAGTGGTAGAAATTTTGCCAAGTGGAGTAATTTTCTTTGCAGTATATCCTGTCTCTTCTGTTAATTCGCGAGTTGCGCAAACCATTGGGTCTTCGCCAATTTCCAACTTGCCTGCTGGTGCTTCAATTAGTATTTCTTGCAAAGGATAACGGAATTGTTTTATCAAAACCAATTTGCCGTCATTTGTTATTGGAAGAATTACCGAGCCACCATTGTGGTGAATTACTTCACGTCTTCCAGCATTTCCGCTATCGTATTCTAAAATATCAAGTTTAACATCAAATACAATTCCATTAAATACATTTTCACTTTTTGTTACTTTATAATTCATATTTACTCTTTTGCTAGTTAGTATTGTTTTTTAGAAGCCACAAAGTCTCAAAGCCACCTAGAAAAAAATTGAATTTTCAAAATTACTAGTTTGTCACTTCGAACCCGACGCAGTTTGTCGGGTGAGAAATCTCTGATTCATAATATCAGAGTCTTTTATGGAAATCTTAACTGTAAAAGATCTCTCACTAAAACCATGCTCGAGATGACAACTTCAAGATTATAAAAAGCATAATTAATTAAATTGTTTATGTATCATAATAAGGAATCAATTCACTTCCAAGAAATTTAAGAGTTGCAGCAATAACACCCAAATCATCCATATACCCAAAAAGAGGCATTAAATCTGGAACTGTGTCAAACGGAACGACAAAATAAATTAGCGCCCCAGCAACTATTGCTTTTCTGTGCCAGCTTACATTTTTATCAATAAGATAGTGGTAAAGCGCAATTAAATCTTTTGCAAAAGAAATTTTCTTTCCCACTTTTTCAAGCTTTACCCATAGCTTAGCTTCAACTTCATCA
>PCUD01000067.1 GCA_002786785.1 Ignavibacteriales bacterium CG18_big_fil_WC_8_21_14_2_50_31_20
AAGAGGTTCGACCGAGTTTAGAATTCTTATGGAGAAAGCCAATGATATTGACGACGTTTTACTATCTATAAAAGAAACTATAAAAAATACATCTAATATTACAAGTGATTTGGCTAAGATTACCGCAACTTTAGAATCAGGGCAAGGAACCATTGGACGCCTATTAATGGATGAATCAACGGCACAAAATATTGATTCTACTTTTATTAATTTGAAAGAAGGAGCAAGCGGACTTAAAATACTTATGGAAAAAGCAAAAAGCAGCTGGCTGCTATGGGGTTTTTAAATTTGAAAATTCTGTTAAATTCGGCAAAATTTTAGCGCAAATAATAGCCCCCGATTCATTTGTAAATCCCCGTTGGGGATTTACATTTTTAACAAGATGATGCCTGGAAAAAGACTAAAGGGAAAAACGAATAATCCTTTAGCTAAGAGTGTGTAAAGGATCTAAATGTTCTGAAAAATAATATAATTAACAATCTATATCTTAATCTTTAAATAAGTCTTCCACGCTGCTTTTATAATAATCTTTTAATTCTGCAAAATGTACTTCGCCAGTAGGGTTGTATAAGTGCAGCTCAACTTCTAATTTTTTCTTATTAAAAGAGTATGCTTTATTATCAAATATTTTTTCAAATCCTTGAACTTTATATAAAGAATTTTGAAGTGCAAGAAGCCTTCCTTTGGGATCTACGAATTTTATAAAATATTTATCTCCCTTTTTTAACCAGAAAATAAAATCGGGATTAAAATCGGCAAACTTTCCTTTTTCTTTATTGAAGTAGGGTATTTTTATTTCATCAACATTTTCGACCAGCTTTGAAAAATACCACCAGTCATAATCTTTAAGTTTATTATCTGGTTTTTCAAAATATTCAACAAGATCATTAAAAAACTCTACTTCGCTGTCTTCCTTAATTATATTTCTAAAATATTCCTTTGAATCATTAGTAGCTATTAATACTGGATTATAATAATGCTCTTTCAGAAACTTTCTATTGATTAACGGTATTTTGTTTGATGCAGCGCCTTCATCTCTTTTTACTAATAATCCAAATTCTAAAGCAAATTGTGTATCATCAATTTTGCCTTCTTGCAATAAGGCTACAAGTTCTTCTTTATTCTTATACTTTTCTTCAATTATTTTCTCTATATGCTCTCTTAATTCCTTTATTTCAACTTCATTAAACGACTTAGCTTTTATTTTTTGGAAATGAGTAATGTCACCATCAATCACTTTTCTAAAACCGCTAAGTCTTTTGGGCTTCAATGTAAAATGAAAATCAGCAAGTGTAATAACTTTTTCTGCAGCTAAATTGTAAGTTGTTCCAGCTTCAAAATTATTATTAAAATTCTTTTCGTCTTTTAATTTCTTGAGTGTCTTGATATTAAAACTATTGGCTGCTATTAATACTCTTTCACCAGCGGTAGAAATAAGTTCATTAACACTATCAAAATCTTCCTTACTTATCTTAAATTTGTTTTCATTGTATATAACATCAAGCTCATACTCCGGTATTGGCAAATCTTCTTTAATACCTGTTTTATTTATTCCATCAACTTTTATCCATTCATCTCTTGTTTCATTTGTTTCGATGTTCTTTAGAATTGCACCGATAGTTTCTTTATTCGTTGAGAAGATAAAAACTGTTTCCAACCCTTGTGTAAGCGGTTCAATTTTTTCTACTTCTTCTATGCTTAAATATTTATCTTTATCAACAATATGATCAAATCTTTTTCTGATTCCTTTAAATGGTTCAATCCTTATTCCACGCCCCATTGCCTGCAGAACAAATTTCTGAGCATCACTAACACCAATATTGATGAAGTTGATTACATTAGGTCTGTTGCTATCCCAGCCTTCAGCAAAAATCTGTTTACCTAAAAGTATGTTTATCTCATTTTCCGGTTCGTTTAATCTGTCAAAGAAGCTTTCTGCTATTACATCAGTACTTGCTGTATAATTATCTAAATCTTTCATCCAGTTAGTCGCATCGGATGCAACAAGTAAAGCAAAAGGTTTGCTATTGGCGGTTGACATTTTAAAAGCTAACTCTCTTTGGTTCCCTTCGATATTAATTATCTCAATGCTTCCGCTGCCGCTTGTATTAAAAACAAATTTTTTAATGTCATTGTATGTAATCGATGATAAAAGACTAATAAATTTATCCGATATTTTACCCGAATTAAATTGGAAAATTCTATTTTCTGGTTCCCTCCATTCTAATATTAGCTCTCCCTTCGCTTCTTCAATATCTATTTCTTCTTTTGCAATCTTTGCTAGTTCTCTGAAAAATAATTTTAGGTCAGCTTCTGTAGTTTGAATCGTATTTGCTATGGTGATCAGTAAGGGATTGTGGTATAGGAAAGGTTTTATCTCTTTTCCCAAAGGGATGGATTCCCAAATTTTCTTTTTTGCTTTTTTAATTGCAGCAAGAGTAATTAAAGATTTCAGTACAATTTTTCTCTTTTCTTTATTAGTAAACTCATCTTCTCTCTTTTTATTAAAACTCCTGAACTCCTGGTTTGTTACCTTTATATGTTTTCCATAACCGGAATTAACAAACCTTTCTAAGTTGAAATTGAAAACTGTTGTTGCTTTATCAATCGCATCCGTAAATGTCGCGGAGAAGTTAAATAAGAATCCTTCTTTTGCCAGTACCTGATAAATGTTTTGTCTTTTGCTATCTCCGGTAACACCTTTATGTGCTTCATCTAAAATCACATACCAGCTTCCAAATTTATAACCATCGCTGTCGGTTCCGTGTAAATAATTCTGATAATTAGTTTCATTCTCTGTATCGTAACCGCTTTCTTTTAAATTATCTGAACGGTAATAAAAAACTGTTACTGTATTTTCTGAATACAAGTTGGGACTATTTCTTTTACAGTATTCCCATTCTCTCAAATCTCTTAACTCAATTTGCAGATCATTCTTTCTGTTAAAATCTTCAATATGTTCTTTAATCTGATTTAATATTTTAGGTCTTGGTGCAAGAATAAGTATGTCATTCTTAGGTATTCCGCCCGTTTCTTTCGGTAATTTTGATAGTTCAAAAAGTATCTCAATAAGTTTTATCATCACAAGTGTTTTACCGCTTCCGGTAGCCATCCAGAATGAAGCTCTATTGCAGATACTCTTAAATTCTAACTTGTCTTGATTTGTTTTATAGTGATTCTCTAATATGTCAAATGAACTATTATCCCCAGCTTTGTTAATACTTACTTTTTCTTCTAATTCCGCATCTAATCCATTAAATCTGTATTTTTTATAAAAATCCTCTCTGTCCTGATAATACAGATTGAGACAGTTCATTACATTCTTTAGTGCATCTTGTTGGTAATCGAAAAGCTCGATTATTTTTCCCTCTTTTTCACCGAATTTCTTCAAATCTATGAATTTATAGTACCGATCAAATCGGGACTCATTTTCACATATTTTTTCTAATATTATTTCTTTCATAAACTCTAAGATAATTTTCTTTTCTTCAGTAACTTTTTTAAGTTTATTACATCATTTTATAGAATCACGACAGTAACGCCTCTTAAGGTTTCGTCTTTAAGAGGTTTTTACTTTTAAATCACCAACTAATCGTCAAAATCACCAATAGATAATTTGATAATCTACCAAATGGCGTCTTTATGGCTGCATTGTGGCGTCATTGGCGTCTTTATGGCTGCATTGTGGCGTCATTGGCGTCTTTATGGCGGCTTAATATGTAATTCGTCCCTTTACCAGTTGTTCCTACTTGTTCTAAAATTTTAAGCTCAACCAATTTTGTTAAATCTCTTGTTGCAGTCCTTTCAGCGATATTATTTATTTCTTGATATTCTGTGTTAGTGATTTTCCCATTTTCTTTTACATACATCACTGCTTTTATCAGTCTCTCATTTAAGCCTATTTTTTTTAATTGCTCTTCAGTAATAGAATCCTTAAAAATAGTTACTGAAATACCTCCATATTCTTCTTTGATTTCCGGTGAGGGTAATTCAGCTTCATTACAAGCATTGATAATCTTCAATGTACCGCGTCCCCAAGTGTCAATAAATCCACCTTTGTAACATACATCTGCAATGATAGGATTTCTTGGTATAGAAGGGTGTTGTTTTGTTAAGGAATCTAATGTTAGTTCCGGAGGCAGTGTGCCTTCATTCCAAATATTTATCTTATCATCATATATTCTAATTTGAATTGATGCACCGGTATAGCTTTTATGAACAAGTGCATTTAAAAGCATTTCACGAATAGCTGCAACCGGATATTCTCCTTTTTCTATTCTTTGCATTCCTTCAAAATCAATAGGGTTTTTGAAAAACTTTCTGTTTAATTGATTCAGTACATTTTGAAGAATCTTAAACAAATTTCCTTCTTCAACTTCCTCATATAATAAATCATCAGCGCTCTTTCCAAACTTTCCAATTTTAACTGAAATGTTTGGGTAGAACTTACCCGGATCTTTACCGAAAAGTATTACTGCCGCTCTCTTAAATTTTTCACTTTCGGTAAGTCTTAACTTTTCAAGGATTTCAAAATTTGTAAGCCCGGCAACTTCCGGTAATCTGTTTGTTTTTTCTGCAACGATTATAAATCTTTTTATACTTTCTTCGTCAATATCATTTTTGGTTGCTCTATTTTCTATTACATCGTCCCAAGTTTTACCCGACTTCTTCAGTAAAAACTCATTTAATCTGTTCCCGGTAAGTTCAGCATTTGTGCTGCCGATTCTTAAGTAATATTTGCCTCTGTATGAAATTGCTACGCTCTGTGGTTGTGTAATTACTTCTAAATAAAATAGCCCGTTCTCGTCAAAGGAATTTACTTCTGATGTCATACCAAGCAAGTCTCTTATCTTGTTTGGCAGTTCCTCCATCAATCTTTCGTGATTTTGTAACCCAACAATTTTACCATAATTATCTTTACCGATGAATAGCTTACCGCCATTTGCATTTGCAAATCCGCAAATCCATTGCAGCCATTCATCACGCCAGTTTGATTTAAATTCTATGTTTTGATTCTCCGGCATCTATTTTTTAATTTTTAATTTTTAATTTTTAATTTTTAATTTTTAATTTTTAATTATTAATTACTCCTTACTCTTCCACCAAAGCAAGCTTCTGTAAGCATCTTTGAAAATCGGATCATAATAATTCATATTTGCAAACTCAATTATCGTATCATCTTCAAATATTACTCTTTCTTTATTCAGCTTCTTTATTTTTTTGCCTGTTATGTTGGATATTGTTTCTGCTATATCTACATCCGGGTAGAGTAGTTCAAAATGTATTTTTACTTCTTCTTTTTCCTCATCAATTACCATTGCATCTAAAAGTTTTTCTTCTTTAGAAAAGTTAATATTAGAAAGATCGCCTTCTCTTGGATTGTACTTTGCTCTTGATAATGCTTCTTCATATTGTTCTAATTCATAATACTTAAAAAAGCCGCCGCCTTGCCAGTTTACATCTTTGGATATTTGTGATTTTTCACCAGCTAAAACTCTCTTCATTCTTGGTAAGATATAGGTATCAAAATGTTCCCCTATTTCGACCCCTAACCAACGGCGTTTAATTTTCTGCGCTACCGCTATTGTTGTTCCAGAACCCAAAAAATAATCAGCAACCAATTCATTTTCGTTACTCGAAAATTCTATTACTCGTTGTAATAATTCTTCAGCATTTTCTGTGGAAAAATCTGTACCAAAAGCATAACCCTTCAAGTCGTTCCACGAAGTATCAATCGGTGTATCTTCAGTCTGAAGATATTCCGGTAATCCTGGGTGCTTTACTCCAATTTGATCTGTAAATCCGATCTCAGTATTAATTCTTATTCTTTTTTCTTTTTCAAGTTGCTCTATTCTTTCTTGAGTAAATGTCCAATGTCTTCTTTTAGGTGGTAACATTTCAATACCATCAATTATCCTTGCTTGGGTTACAAACTTGTCGTTTCTTTCAACCACATTTTTCTTCGAAAATTTCTTTATATATTTTTCGTCAATGGCTGACCACCTAACCCCTGGTGAACTCATTGGCCTCCAACTCGGCTCAACTTCTCTTCCACAAAACGTGCAACTTCTATGGCGATATTTTTTATTAGGTGTGTGTTCATCGCTTTTTGCATAATAGAATAAAGTCTCGGTTGCGAAATTTAATCTCTTTAATTCATCTAATTGCCGTTTGAATCGGTTAACAACAATTTCATTCCTAAAATTTTGTTTATCAAGAATTTTATCAAGAATTTCACGAACTAAATAATTACCATTATAGTCACATCGTACAAAAATGCTTCCAAAATTATTCAAAAAATTTTTACTTACTTCTATTCGGTTTTCAAGTATTGTATTCCAAGTAGAGTCTTTGTATTTAACTATATATTCATAATCTGCTTCGTTTTCTTTATTAAAAGGCGGATCGATATAAATTGTCTTTACTGCACGATTATATTTTTCTTTAATAGTAATTAGTGCTTGATAATTGTCCGATTTTATTAAAATGCCATCAATAGTTTTATCAATATTTTCGAATGACTCCAAAATATCATAATCAATATTTTTGAAATACTTTGTATCAATTGGAAGGTATTTATATTTTTTATTCAGTTTCCCCTTATCGTCAATAATTTTATTTTCTTCTAATACATTACTAAGTGATAATTCCTTCCATTCCTCAATCTGCTTTTTCCACCCTGGGTGTTTAATAATTTTCTTTATCAAATCAACATTATTTTCAAGCTTATCAAGCGTTAAAACATAATTACTGTTTCTAACAAACTTTGGTTTGTTCCAAATTGCTTTTAGCTCCTCTTCAAATTTTGCAATGTATTCAATTACTTTATAAGCTAACTGTTTTATCTTTTGTACATATTCAATTCTTTCTACTTTCCATTCATTATATAAATTATTATCGCCAAAAAGCTGCTGGTACATAAATAAATCAAACTGCTCTTTAAGAAATGCTTCGGCATCTTTATGTATAAAGTAATCTACTTCGTTTTGCTTTTTATAAACCGCAAAGGCTTTTTTCAAGCCATCTTCAGTAACCTTGTATAAATTATTTACATCAGCATAAGCAAGCATATCATCAATTTTACTTATTGCAAACTCAATGGTAACTGTATTAATAGCATCTTCATTATTAAACAATAATAATGCGTCCTGCAGTGTTTTGGTTTTTAAGCCTTCCCGCTTCAAATTGTTTTTAACAATTTTAATATTTGGGTGCTTGACTTTTCCATCATTCTCTGCAATAAATTTTCTTACAGCATCCGGTGAATCCTGTCCCAAATATTCTTTTATCTTATCATACTTTGCTCTTGAGTTATCAGCATAAAGAACTTTGAAAGTCAGCTTTTCATTTGTGGCATCTGTTAAATAAAATTCTAATTCTTTTTTCTCGTTACTTTTTTTATGCTCAATATTGCTTGCATCAAAATCAAAAAGCAGCTCATCAACTTCTAAATTATTTACTGTAGCATAAGCAGCTTCAGACTTCACATAATAAAGCCGTTGTGTTTTCCAGAAAAGGGAAACATCTTCTCTTTCGCTGTAAACTTTTTCATAAAGATTTTTATAGAAAGGAGTTTGGCTGAAGAAGGGAGTACCGGTTTCATTTAAATAACTTTCAAAGAAAGTATATAACTTCTGATAAAGTTCTTCTCTCTCTTTATCATCCTTTATCTTTTCAGCAACTTCTTTTTGAATGTAAGGTTTTATTTTTGCGAAGTACTGGCTTTTAATTTTCATCAAATTAACAAAGCCGGATTTCCCCTCGATCTTTTTACCGGCTTCGCCAATAAAAACATCTTCTAAAGCGGAGTAAAATTTTTGTTCGTTTTTAAGCATAACCTTTATTTTCAATTATAATTAGCATTATAAATTTAGAAAGTTTAAAATATATCGTGGAAATAGGAAAACTTTAATCATAAATATGGTCTAAATTGTTTGTCAAAGATAACAGAAAAATTTCCAATAACAATAGACCATTTCTTTATATGCATCTTCCATTTTTTGAACTATCCAGGTAATCCAACAATAATATTTGGGTTGAGTCTTAACCCCGCCAGAGGGCAGGCAATTGGAAAAATGATTTTGCTTTGTGGCTTTTGTAATCCGTCAATATACGGAGACGATGTAAGGCTTGAACATACCAACAACTAAAAGATTTGCCGCTAAGCCTCACCGACACCCACAGACCAAGCCGATTCTTCATGCCTGCGACATTTATGTCCAAACACTCATATACTCTTAGATAATCAATATTTATGATTCGTTAGCTAACTAACTATTTTACAGACACTCTCATATCCAAAAGGAAATTTCGAATAATAAAGTTAAAATGCGGCTAATATTCAAAATTAATTATTTCTTACCTATTCCGATTTATCGGTGATTTAACATTAATCTAAATAGCTGAATTCTATTTACGCTGAATGACTGCCCGGAGAGATGTAGTTCCTTTTTCATCCTTTTGGACTATTGATATACTTTCCCACTATTTACAATTTTTACTTTGTAAAAAACAATCGTCTGCACCCAAATTCAAGTATTGCAGCATATTAAAATATTTTTGTCTAATTATAGAAAAGAAGAAAGTTGAGACCTTTAGCTCGTTGGCTATCAAAAACTTAACAATACTATAATGCCAAAACTTAAAAAACATAATCGAATAAGAAATTCTTACAACAATATCAATTACTGAAGTTACGCACTTTGTGATTTCTTAGTGTCTTTGTGACTTGGTGGCAAAAAGAAAGTATAAAAAAATGAGCCACAAAGGCACTAAGTCACCAATTTTCACTAAGAATATTTTATGAAATTCAACTCATGCGTAACTTCAGTCAATTATAAGAATCTAAAAAAAAACGCTGCTAATATTTTAGTAGTTAACAAATTAAATACATAGGAGGTTATATGAAAAAAATAATTATTTCAATTCTCAGTCTAATATTCCTTCTCCTCATAGCTGGTTGTTCTCGCAGTACTGAGCCTCAGATTCGCATTACAAACAAACAGGCGGGCAAAGTAGATGTTAAAATCCAGGCATCAGGAAAGATAGAATTCAACATTAGTGATGTTGAGCCAGGGCAAACAACGGATTATCAAGCAATTTCAGAAGGTAATGTTTCTGCTACAGCTATTGTTCAGAATCAGTCAATATCGTTCCTTGCTGCAAAAAGCACACGTTACACAATTGTCATCAGTACAGATGCGCCGCCGTCACTGCGCATCGACAAATAATGGTGATAGCGCAATATGGGTTAACTTTCTTAAACATGGCAGATTAATTTTTCTATTCTTCACCCTTAAAGAAGAGGGTTAAAGGAATTATAAAAACTTACTAACGATAAGAGATTTTTTTATGCTAAGATTTCTTGATATATGACGCCTCAAAATTGATGTGGCGATTATAATTAGATAGGTGGTCATATGAGAACAACTTGACATTTTACTTTTAACATTGATTGCCGCCCATATTGCGCTAAAGCCAATTGACGAATTGAAAAAAAACTCATTCTGAAAATCAAAGACTG
>PCUD01000125.1 GCA_002786785.1 Ignavibacteriales bacterium CG18_big_fil_WC_8_21_14_2_50_31_20
CTTTTTTCATGCCATCTATTAGATATAGCACTTCTGCTTTAACAATAGAGTTGTAATCCTTATCTGAAGGATTGACCGCTCTATGAAATAATAATGAGTAAAATATTTTTCTTGGCATAGTGTACAAACGTACACTAAATTATAATAATTTTCAATCAAAATAATTTGCGTTTCTTGAGCAAATACTTTTGGCTACAATTAAAGAAGGGATTTTATTTTCCAAATTGTGAGAGGTGCTGAGCCTTCGTAATGATTATTGACATTTAAGTAAAGATTGGAGTCTTTTGAATTAAGGTCGTTAATCATTTTAATGATTTTAGGAAGTTCGTTATCCTTTGGTTGGACTATCTGATCCCATTTATTGTTTGTTTCGGCTTCAATTCCCTTTCTGTCATATCCATGCAAACGTATTACGGTTGTGTTTGTAAGTAAATTCTTAAAATCGTCAAAAATTTTACAAATATTGGGCATATAATATCCTTGCAAAAAAACATGAGCGATATTATTTTCCTTAAGGAATTGGAAGTATTCTTTATTTAAGTAATTAGCGTTTCTAATTTCTATTCCGATTTGAATTGATTTATCAACTACATTTATTAACTGCTGAAATTTATCCAATAAGACCGTAAGTGATTTCATTTTCTTATTGTTAAGATATTCGAATTGGAACATTAAGACACCGACTTTATTGAGAATTGGCTCAATAGAATGAATTAAAGATTTCATTATTTCGGGTGACAAAAAATAAGGATTAGGCGCTATACTTTTGTATGGGTGTGTTAGAGTAAGGCTATTTGGCATTTTGATAGTGAACTTAAAATCATCTGGAGTAGATGCGTTATATTCATTTACAGTTTTTGGTTTTGGGAGGTAAGCTTTGTCCTTAATAAGCGACCAGAACCATTGGTCGATTTCAACAGTATTAAAATGTTTTGAGTATTCTTCAAGAAAATCGAATTCACCAAATTCTGGGTAAACTAAGCCTTTCCAAGAATCATATTTCCAACTGCAAGTTCCTATTCTCATGTGGCAAAGATAATAAAAAATCCAAATGTTTGTTCCCTCAAAACTTTTGGCTGTAGCTTCGACTCCGCTAAGCTACCTTGCCGACAATATTAAGAGTTTATTTGTAAAGTTTTGGAGCGGAACGAATGAGGGCGAGATGCTGTTTCATCAAGCATCCGTTGATTGAGTGGAATTGAAGAAACAAACAATTAAACGGAAAAAGTGCAATTATTTATAGTTTTATCTCGGAATAAAAAAAATAAAAACGTAAGCATTTCTACTGATTTATTTATGTTTTTTAGTTCGTATATTGAAATAAGGACAAAAGGAGAAAAGAGATGAAACCAGATGA
Organism: Ignavibacteriales bacterium CG18_big_fil_WC_8_21_14_2_50_31_20; assembly: GCA_002786785.1. Taxonomy (GTDB): domain Bacteria; phylum Bacteroidota; class Ignavibacteria; order Ignavibacteriales; family Melioribacteraceae; genus 1-14-2-50-31-20. The sequence continues at coordinate 1,358 of PCUD01000125.1, forward strand.
TATTATGGGTACATTTTTCAGTTTCAATAATCCAGCAATATTTGTAATTGTTTTTATGGTAATTCTTGTAACTGTTATCGCGATGATTAAGAAGGAGTTCATTATACCGCTTAAAAAGAAAATTAGAGAATTAGAAAAAGAGAATGACCTTTTAAGGAAAGGGATTGGAAAATATAAATAAAATTGAACTTATTTTTGTTTCTCAAAAAATATGTGTGACACTTCAACTCTACTTCGGCTCCGCTCGGTAACCACGCTCAGCAACCAGAAGAGGAAAAATAAAGTTTTTGGTTTATGTGTGGAGCGGAAAGACAAAGTTCTTGCGTTAGGGATTTACCGGAAAAGGGATGCAAGTAGAAGCGGGATCCGTCGTCTGACGGATGTAGCGAAAAAGCACGTTAAAGCGCCCAAAGGATTTAAAGACTATTTACAGAGATGATTTATTTGATTGTTAGTTGTTGATTAAAAAAAATACACGGTAAATACTGCTAGGCAAATTAGCTGTAATAAATTAATATGCTGCATTTGCAGAAACAGTTTTACTTAAAATGTGATTTTATAGATTTACTTAAGAATGGCATATGTTATAGGTTCTTGAACGTACGTTTTGTGTTAAGTGACTATTCTTTTAATGAATTTGAAGATAATATTAGTATGTATTTATTTTTGAAACGTACGTATTTTTACTGATTTATTTTGCAATTTGAATACTTATATTGTAAAGAAACAATACAAAACATATGAAACCAGATAAAATTATAGAAACATTTTTCAGTGTACATAATCCAGCAATAATTGTTGCTGCTTTATTTATAATTATTTCGACAATAGTTTTCTTGATTAAGAAAGAGTTTATAAAGCCACTTCAAAAAAGAAAAGATAAACTTGAAGATGAAAACTTAAGGTTATTGGCTTTGTTTGCTGAGTTAGACCCAGACCCAATTTTAAGAGTTGATAAAAATGGGATTATTATTACATTAAATGAGCCAGCCAAAACTATATTTACAAATGCAATTGTTGGGCAAAAATGTGAAACAATAATAGCCAATTACAAAGAGTTATTGAATAATTCAAAGTTGAGCGACGAGATTGTTGAGGTAGATAAAAAATATTTTACGATTTCAATTAAAGAAAACAGTACGTTGGAATTTGTACAGATTTATTTACATGACATTTCAAAAAGAATTGAACAAGAAAAGTTAATAGAAGAGTATCAAGAAAATCTAAAAATACTAAGACTAAATTTGGATTATAAAAACGAAAAAGAGCGAATGTTTATTGGACAAGAACTACATGACAATATTGGCAACCAGTTATCACTTTGCAAACTAAATTTACAGAATTTTATTGAAAACCCAGAGGCACATAACATTGATGAATTGTATAGTAAAATAGATTTACTCTCCGAAGAAGTACGTAGAGTTTCCCATCAATTAAGTCCTAAAATATTGACCGAGTTTGGGCTGATATCAGCATTAACTCAACTAATTGAAGAGACTACAAAAAACTCTATGATGAGTGGACATATTGTAAACATGAACTATGAGGAGATTGAGAATAATAATCTGAAGCTTGGAATTTATAGAATTTGTCAAGAAGCATTGAGCAATATTGTAAAACATTCAAAATGCAAAGAGTTTGAAATACAATTAGTTGTTGAAGAAGGAAAACTTAAAATAATTATATCTGATGATGGTGTTGGTTATACAAAGAGAAATAATAGAAAGCCGACGCTTGGTTTGTTAAATATGGAAGAGCGAACAAAGTCGTTAAATGGTGTATTTGAGCTTAACTCATTAGAAAATGAAGGGACTACAATATATTTGGAATTTTATTTGAATGGAGAAAATACAAATGATTAGAGTGTTAATAGCTGATGATCATAATTTATTCCGAGATGGTATTAAATCACTATTTGAGGGAGAGAGTAAAATTCAGATTATTGGTGAAGCTGAGGACGGAAGGAGTTTAGTTAAGAAATACTTTGAGCTAAATCCTGATATTGTTGTGGCTGATATTTCTATGCCGAATAAAAGTGGACCAGAGGCAGCAATAACGATATTGAATAGAGATAAAAACGCAAAAATAATATTTTTATCACAACACACTGAGGACAATTATGTTTACGAGGTTTTAAAGTGTAATGCTTATGGATTGATAGGAAAAAACATAGTAAAGAATGAACTTATAATGGCCATTAATGCAGTTCACAAAGGTGAGCGTTATTTTGTAGGGCGCACAGAGGAACAATTAAAAGCGATATTATATAGATATAATAGTATAAGGAAACAGAAGGATGACATAGTTCTTGACTCCTTAACTACAAGAGAGAATGAAGTGCTAATGTTAATTGGTGAAGGATTTAGTAGAGAGAAAATAGCAGATGAATTAAAAATTGCTGTAAGAACCTTTGATACACACAGACTAAGAATAATGTCAAAATTAGCGATACATAAACAACCCGAGTTAATTAAGTTTGCGATAGATTTAAAATTAAAAAAGGAGAAAGAGTATGAGAACTCTCAATCCTTTAATGAAAATTGATAGTCTTTTCTGACGAAAATTAAAAATAATCCGATAAAAATCTGAACAAGAGTGGTAGCATAATAAGCATTTAAGCCTAGATTGATATTAACTACTATTAATATAGACTTATATACTAAGAATAATCCATAAATTGTCATTAGTAAATAAAACAAACTAACTTTGCTGTTTTTAATAAATACCCAATAAAAATATCTTGCAAAGATTGTTGTTATAATTATGTTGGCAACAAATGTGAAAAGGTATTGAAAATAAGTAGTGGAATAATAATTTATAATTAAGATGGGTATTAAGCCAGTAAGAATTAGCTTGATCTTTCTGATAAAAAAGTTTTTATCAATACCCAATACCATTAGATAAAACAATGGTATCCAAATTATTTGCGAGGAAAGATGCAATGAATACCACAGTGTTAAACCGATTGCATCACTTAAACCAGCAAATAAAAAGAAAAAAAAGTGTTTTGACTTTTTAAGTAAGAATGGTATCAACATCCAAATTATAGTACTTAAGATGCTTATGTATTCATATAATTCCATCAATCACAAAACGGAGGGCAAGGGTTACTCATTTCCAAAGTGTAGTCACCAACAGTAATACTGAAAACATTTTTTCTGTTTTCTAGAGTTACTATTAGAGATTTGCCGATGTTTAGCAGCTCAAGAACTTTGCTTTTACTATACATATGAAATACCTGATTAGATACAATAAATTTACTATTTGAATATAGCAAATTTCTGGTATCTCCCAAAATGGAAATTTGATTATTTTCTAATCTAAACATTACTTTATCGGTGGTTAAATTGATAAGAGCTTTGAATTCATCAACATTCATAATTCGACTCTCTAACACAGGACCATATAAACCATTTGCTTCCTCTTTATCAAATATTTTACCAACTTCTTGTGAAAATATTAAACTGGAACAAAGTGAAAACGAAAGAACAAATAACAAGGTAAATTTCTTTGAAAAAAACATAAATCCTCTAATTTTTGTTAAATAATAAGTTTTAAATTGAATGAGTAAATCTAACACAGAAAACAAAGAGAAACGTACGTATAATTATTTACATGCCAATGCAAAGAAAATAAAGTGGAAATAAAAGCAGAAATAGAAGAAAGTGCAGATATTTTTCCATAAAATAGTTCAAAAGACATTAAATCCTAGTAAGCAAAAATACTTAAATAAAGCAAAATAACATATGTTTTTGCTAATTGATAAATATCCAAACAGTCTGAAGATAAATGATTATAAAAATTATATGGCGAATTTAGATTAAAAACAAAGATAATGAAGAAAAAACAAGGAAAAGTAAGGTATAATTTTGACGTACGTATTTTTACTGATTTATTTTGAGAAAATAGTAACTATTTTGTAAGTGTCATTTAAGGTCTCTATATCTCAAAATGAATAAAGAGGTTACAGAATGTGACCTATATGGCAAAACAGGACAAAGATTATGGAAATTTAAGTATTGTTTTTTCTTATTTGTGCCTATATGAAAAAAGATATTTTTTTAATATTATAAACTCCCATTATTGGGAAAGGAGGGCATTATGTTTAATGAGAAAGTACTTTTAGACTGGTTTTATTAAAATAAAAAGAAAATGAAATGATTATTACAAAAATTATTCGACTGAAAGTGATGAAGATAAGCTATAGTTAACTAACAAATTTTGTAGGGTGTTTAACAAAAACGACAACCTATTGCATGACTTTACAACGTGCAAAAAATTATTCATAAATATGGTATTATTTATAACTAAGAATGGTGGAATTAATGTTAAAAAAAAATTGTAAAATATTACAGATAATTTTTATTGTAGCTTTGATGTTTGGTTGCAACAATCAAGTTACAGAACCAAATAATACAACTCCTAATAAAATGTACGTTTATTCCAACTATGGAGAAACATTTTATCTAGTTGATTACAAGACTTTTGAAGTAGTTAAGGAAATAAAATTAAATGTTGCCGATACCACTTCAATACAAGGTATGACTCTTTCAACAAATAGAGATTATCTTATATTTAAAGCTGAAGGCTTATACCCTTCACCACCATTAGGGTTTGCACTCTATAATATTAAAACCGATATGCTTGAAAATGTTTTTTTTACAGACTACATCGGTGGATGGGTATATTTTATATCTGCACAGGATAATACTAAACCGGGACTTATTTATATTCATTTTCGTGATTATGGTACATATTTATATGATTTATTTGAACAAAAAGAAAAAGAATTTCTCGACGCTGAACATGATTTTACTCTTGATAAAAGGATATATCATTCACCTGATGCTAAGTGGACTGTCGCAAGAAAGAATTGGGAAAATACTGGGTATACGGAACTTGAGTTTTATAGTGCAAACTCTAACATGCATGATTTACAATTTGTGCTTAATAAGGGCAATAAGGATAGTTTGAGAATTTATGATTTTAAATTCTCTAAAGAGAACAAACTTTACATTACCTTTCTTCCAGGCCCAGTTAGATTTGCTAAGTGTATTTTTGGAAGCTACAATCTTGAAACAAAGCAACTTTTTTCTTCATCCATTAAACTACCTTGGAGTTTAAGCGGATATAATCTTGCCTATAGTGAAAACAGAAGTGAAGCTTATATTGTGGGTAGTTCTGGACACTTTTACATAATTGATACAGAGACTTATTCACCTAAAGATACTATTTCTCTTCCAAATAATGGGGAACAATCCCCAATATTAATATCACCTGACGAAAATTTTGCGTTTGTAGCATATACGGATAGCAATTCTCTTTTTGTGATAGACTTAAATAGCAGGAAAGTAGTTAAAACAATTATTATTACAAGACCATATAACATGATTATTCCATAGTTCAAAAATTTTTGTATATCCGTATCTAAGGAAAAATTAATTATCTAACAAAAATGAGGTGTTTTATGAAAGTGTTCAAATTTTTTCTTGTTGCAATTTTGCTTTTTTCTATGCTCTTTACTGAAACGGGCGTTTCCTGGGAAAACAAAAAAACCTTAGAGGAACTTGTTAATGATGCTCCACTTATAGTATTTGGAAATGTGTTGGAAGTTAAATCGCAAACCGAAGAATACATGGGGCAAAATGATTTTATTTTTACATACGTGAAATTATCCGTACAAACTTTTTATAAGGGAAATAATTCAGAAAATATATTAACCATAAAAATACCGGGTGGTCAAATAGAAGACAGAGTTATAGGCGGAGTAAGAAGTTTTCGTTTTGTAAAAAATGAAAAAGTGCTTCTGTTTTTAAATCATGTGGAAAAGAATTATTTTGAGATTCATAGCATTTCAGGAAAATTATCGATGGTAGAAAATGAAGAAGGTAAATATCTTGACTGTTCTTTACTTAAGGACGATGAAATATCAAAGTATGGATATAATTCAACCTTAAAATTTGAAAATATTGTTAGTAGAATTGGAAGTTACATAGCAAGGAAAGGAGGGATACAAAAATGAAACGAAAAAATATTTTTATTGTTTGCATAATTTTGCTAGCGGTTACATCATTAACACAAGCACAAAGAATTTTTCGACCTATGGATCCAATCGACCCATGGACAAGGTATGGAAAATCACCTTACTCCAGTCCTCCTTTTTTCTTTTTTGGAACAACTTCATATAGCTATAAAATTGCAAATTCACAATATAACGCTTATTTAAGTGACGTTGATGCAGCTTTTGCAAGCTGGAATAGTGCAGCCCCCGTTCAATTTTCACGAACAAGTACAGGTTTAGTGCTTTCAGCACTGGCTAATAATTATGATACTTGGGGTCCTGCATGGTCTTATCCATCATGGAGCGCAAGTACGTATGAATTAACACCCGAAAGCGGTTCAATTGTTTTAAACACTAATGCTACTTGGAGCAATTCTGCCCAAAATTTGAATGCTTCACCACCCCTTTTGGATGTACAAACTATGGTAGTTCACGAAGCAGGTCATATTCACGGTTTAGCCCACCCGCTTACTAATTCATATACCCATGATGCTACCGCACCAACAATGGCTGGCGGTGATAATGCTTATTTTAATAATACACTTGATGTTAGAAGTTTAGAAACAGAAGATATTTACGGAACTCAATTTTTGCAGTTAAGAGTTCCTACTCTTTATTCTAATCTATTAACTGCATTAAATACAGCTGCGCAGATTGGTACTGGGTATGTTTACATTGTGTCGAATCATACACTTTCAAGTAATGTTAATGTAGTGTCTGGTGTAGCCTTAACAATTAAATCTAGTACTACCGTAAATTTAAATGGTTTCAGTATAAAATCAACAGGTGGTACTATAACAATTGAAAGTGGAGTTACTCAAAATTATGTTGAACTTAAAGATGGCAGTACAATAAAAGGCTTATATTCCTCATTAAACACTGCTGTTAGTGACGCTGTTGCTGGTCAAACAATAAACGTTTATAGCTCTAGTTTAATTGCAAACGTATCAATACCATCTGGTATAACAGTAAATATAAAATCTAGTTCCACTCTAAATTTAAATGGCTATAAACTTCTATTAGCTGGTGGAAGCGTAGTTGTTGAAAGTGGAGCCAATTTCCCTTATGCTAAACTAAAAAATAATTACAGTACTTTGTTGGGTTATTATCCTACTATAGAATCAGCAATAAACGACGCAATTAGCGGCTATACAGTAGAATTACCAAGTATTACATACAATGGAAATATTAGTCTTACAAATAAAGGCGGTGTAAAGCTAAAGGGTGCTGGCGTTGGTAGCACAACCATAAATGGCAATATAACAATAACAAATTCCACTTACGCTCAAGTTAGTGACTTTACTATGGGGAATTACAAAAGTATTACTGTAAATGGAGGTGATAGACCATATGTCTATAATATTGGTTTTAATAATACTGGATATAACTATATTTTTGTTTACGATGGCTATAATACCGATTTGAGTGGAATAAATAATGTTGGAGCTTCAACAAGTCCTGCGTGGAGATTTTATAATTCTTATACTGGAAATATACGAGAGAGTTCAATTGAAGGCTATGATTTTGGTATTCAGGCTGCGTCATACTCAGAAATCACAATGAGCGGAATGTCGTTCTGTAGCAATATGATAGATTTATGGGCAAGTAGTGGTTGTTGGATTTATGCCACCCATTCCTCATTAAGCTATACTGGAGCTTATACAGGAAATTGTACTTTTGGATTAATGTTTGACCCTTGTGGAAGTAAAGCAGAAAGAAGAGATGATTCTCAACTTGCTAAAAATGCAGTAGAACAGTTTGACAGTTTTAATGAAGCAAACTCAGCATTTAGAGCACTACTGATGGATGAGAATATTAGTAAAGCAAGTAAGTTAACAGAAAATAGTAAAAATAAAATTAATGGAGTAGTTGAACAATATAAGAGCATTTTAGGAACTAATATTTCAAAAAATGAAATAAAAGAAGCACTTAGTAAATTATCAGTTTGTAACAGAATGTTAGATGAAGAAAATGGGTTTGTAGATTATGTTACAGATTTAATATCTAATAAAAAAGTTCCAAGCGAAATGAAAAGATTTCTTATTCCTAACCTAGGAGCGTGTCCGAGAATAGAATTGAGAATGGAGAGAAAAAATAATTTATTATAGAAATAATTAAAAATGGAT
>PCUD01000013.1:0-147 GCA_002786785.1 Ignavibacteriales bacterium CG18_big_fil_WC_8_21_14_2_50_31_20
CATTTATATTTGAATTGCCTACTTTTAAATTGCCTCAATAAATTTAAGTTACCGTTTTTTTTGTGTATGACACAATAGGGATAACTATTGTTTGTGTCAAGCAGATTTTTTTTGAGTTGGTTTTTACTTATTTAAAGTTCAAACAGC
>PCUD01000013.1:226-9334 GCA_002786785.1 Ignavibacteriales bacterium CG18_big_fil_WC_8_21_14_2_50_31_20
ACCCAAACACAATTTCCTTAAATTAGGAAAAACCAGATATTCAACTTTATGTGAATTTATGATTTAGTAAACTCCAATTTGTGATTTCCTTTATAATCGACACTAATGGTATTGCCACTTTCAAAATTATTTAGAAGCAATTCTGTTGATAATCTATTTAGCACAAATTTTTGGATTGCTCGTTTCATTGGTCGGGCACCATAAGTTGCGTCAAATCCTTTTTCTAATAAAAATTCCTTTGCGTTTGCAGTAAACTCAATTTTCATATTCTTTTCATGGAGCAACTGATAAAGTCCGTTTAATTGAATATCAATAATTTTGTTTATTTCATTTTTGAGCAAAGGTTTGAATAAAACTATTTCGTCAATTCTGTTCAAAAACTCGGGACGGATTGTATTGTGCAGTAAATTTGTTAATCCAACACGCAAATCACCCATAATTTCATCCAAATTGTCCTCGTTTAATCCACTAATTTTTTCCTGAATTAAATGTGAGCCAATATTTGAAGTCATAATTATTATTGTATTTTTGAAATTGACCGTTCTTCCTTGATTATCGGTTAATCTGCCATCATCCAAAACTTGGAGCAAAACGTTAAAAACATCGGGATGAGCTTTTTCAATTTCATCCAAAAGCAGCACCGAGTATGGTCTTCTACGAACGGCTTCGGTTAATTGTCCACCTTCTTCGTATCCAACATATCCAGGAGGAGCACCAATTAAACGCGAAACGGAAAATTTTTCCATGTATTCGCTCATATCAATACGAATCATTGCATGCTCATCATCAAACAAAATTTCTGCCAAAGAACGTGCTAATTCAGTTTTTCCCACGCCAGTTGTGCCAATAAAAATAAACGAACCAATTGGACGACTTACATCTTGCAAACCTGCACGCGAACGACGGATTGCATTTGCGACCGCTTCAACCGCGTCATCTTGTCCAATAACACGTTTGTGCAACTCATCCTCAAGACGGATAAGTTTGCTCCGCTCACTCTCCAACATTCTTTTTACAGGAATTCCAGTCCATTTTGCCACAACTTCGGCAACATCTTCGGCGTCAACTTCTTCTTTAAGTAGTTTTTTGTCCTTTTGAATTTCGGTTAAACGTGCGCTTTCCTTTCTTAATTCACTTTCCAATTCCACAATTTTTCCATATCGGATTTCAGCTACTTTGCCAAGATCGCCTTCTCGCTCAAATTTATCGGCTAAAACTTTTGTTTCTTCAATATCGCTTTTTAGATTTCTAATCCTCTGAATTTTTTCACGTTCCAACAGCCAATGGCTTTTTAAAACATTCCGCGTTTCATTTAACTCAGCAAACTCAATATTTATTTCCTCTATTCTTTTTTTTGAAACTTCATCTTTTTCGCGTTTAAGAGCTTCTCTTTCTATTTCGATATGTTTAATTTTTCTTTCAAGTTGGTCAAGCTCTTCTGGCATTGAATTTATTTCAATTCGTAATTTTGAAGCAGATTCGTCAATTAAATCAATTGCTTTGTCAGGTAAAAATCTATCCGTAATGTATCTACTGGAAAGTTGAACAGCCGCCACGAGAGCAGCGTCAGTAATTCTAACTCCGTGATGTACTTCGTAGCGCTCACTTAATCCACGCAAAATTGAAATTGCATCTTCTTCATTTGGTTCTTGAATTAGAATTGGCTGAAAACGTCTTTCAAGTGCAGCGTCTTTTTCAATATATTTTTTATATTCTTTTAAAGTTGTTGCACCAACAGCGTGCAATTCGCCTCTTGCCAATGCAGGCTTAAGAATATTTGCGGCATCCATTGCACCATCGGTTTTTCCAGCACCAACAAGCTGATGAATTTCGTCAATAAAAAGAATTATTTCTCCATTTGATTTTTGAACCTCTTTAATTACGGCTTTTAATCGCTCTTCAAACTGTCCGCGAAATTGTGCCCCAGCAACCAAAGCACTTAAATCAAGTGAAATTACTTTCTTATCTCTCAAATTTTCTGGAATATCGCCAGAAACAATTCTGTGAGCTAAACCTTCGGCAATTGCTGTTTTTCCAACACCAGGCTCGCCAATCAAAATTGGATTGTTTTTTGTACGCCGTGAAAGCACTTGTAACACGCGACGAATTTCCTCATCACGTCCAATAACAGGATCGAGCTTTCCAGATTTTGCAAGCTCGGTTAAATTTCTTCCATATTTATTTAGCGATTGATATGTGTCTTCTGGATTTTGGTTTGTAACTCGCTGATTTCCGCGAATATCTAATAACGCAGATAGAATTGCTTTTTTCGTAATTCCACTTGTGTTAAGTAATTTCGTAAGTTCATTATTGCCTTCGGAAAGTGCAATTAATATATGTTCGGTTGAAATATATTCGTCTTTTAAGTTTTCAGCTTCTTTTGCAGAATCGTCAAACAACTGACTTGTTGCTTGCGATAACTGCTGATTTCCAACTCCAGCACCAGATATTTTAGGTTTTCGCTCAAGAGATTCTCCCACTTTTATACGCAAAGTATCCAAATTGGAGGCAACTTTTTTAATTACAGAAACAGCCACACTTTCATTATCCTGTAAAAGTGCCGCTAAAATATGCTCGGGATCAACAATTTGATTGTTATAATTCTGTGCAATTTCAATCGAATTATGAATTGTTTCCTGAGCTTTTACAGTGAACTTATTTAAATCAATTGACATATTATTTTCCTCTTCTTTTATATCTAAATATACATATAACTTTAAATTGTGTTTGTATTTATTTGATGATTAAACTTATGAAAATGATTCAAGTTACTTTAAACATTAAAAACGAAAAAAATATTCGAACATTAACTTGACAAAACTTGACAATAGTGGTTCATTAAATTAAGTTTACATATGAACAAAAAGTTAAATTCAAATATTGTTAAGGAAAAACTGGTAGAATATGGAATTAGTCAAACTTCCCTTAGTTCTAGTTTGGGTATTTCTAAGCAATCTGTTTCATTGTGGTTAAAAAATGAAACATTTCCACGACCTGCCGAACTACTTAAACTTGGCAAATTCCTTAAATTAAAATACTCTGAATTGGTTGAAGAAAACAAAGAATTTGAACCGCAAGTTGCATTTAGAAAAGTAGGGACTGCAAAAACGAAAGAAATTCACATTAAAAAAGCTAAGGAATTGGGTTATGCTCTTGAAAATTTAGTAGAGTTTTTACCTGATGAAATGATGATTAAATCGGGAGAATTAAAAGAGCCAAAGAATGAATACAAGTACTTACAAAGTGTTTCAAGTTTAATGCGAAATAAATTTGGCATAAATAAATTAGAAGTTAGTTTTGATGAAGTAATAAATATTCTAAATTCTTTTAAGGCTATTCTTATTCCCGTTATGTTGAGCGATAAAAAAAATCACGAAAATGCGATACATATTTTTCTTCCCAAAAGCCAAACCACTTGGATTTATATTAATCTTGATACAAAAATATTTGATTTTAAATTTTGGTTAGCTAACGAACTTGGGCATATTCTCTCGCCTTCATTAAAAGAAAAAGAAGCCGAAGATTTTGCTGATAATTTTGCAGGAGCCTTTTTATTTCCAGAAGAAGCAGCCAAAAAAAAGTATTACTCATTTTTTAAATTAAAAGATGCCGCAAAAATAATTTCTTCCATTATTAAAACTGCTGAAGAACTTATAATATCACCCATTACAATTTTAACTCAGGTTAATCAGTTTGCCAAAAGAAACAATTTGGAGGAAATTGACCTTGGCAATTCTTTTTATGCCGCTAACACTAACTTTAATAAAAATTATGAACTAATTAGTGATAATTTATTCCAAAATAAAAAACCAACAGTTAGTGAATTCATAAAAATTTCTGAAACAACGTTTGAAACTATCTTTTTTAAACTGTTAAAGGACTATAACTTAAAATATAAATTAAATGCCAACTATATAAGTAGTTTAATAAATATTCCCTATATTGATTCAGTTGAAATATTTAATTACATAGTTAAGCAAAATGGCACAAACTAAAATTTTATTAGATACCAATTCTTACTTACGACTTGCACAATCAATTCATCCACTTTTAGGTATTTCATTTGGCACTGAAAATTTTACTCTTTACATTCACAATGAAATAGAACTTGAATTAAACAGAAGTTCCCGCTTAAAAACTCAATTTAGTTGGGTTGAAAGTGCCGAATACTCAACAAACCGAAAAAAGAAACTTCAAATTCCCAAATTGTCTAAAGATAATATTGAAAATTCCTACGATTACATTTGGCAATACCAAAAAGACGCAAAATTACAATTATCAAGAGAAGATATTTATTGCATTTCAACTGCTTTGGAAATGAACATTTTATTGGTTACTGATGACCAGAATATGATTTTGGCATGTAAAGAGTTTGAAGTTAAAGTTTGTTCAACTTTGGAATTATTAAAATTGATGTTTGACAAAAAACATATTGATTCCGAAAAAGTTGTTGAAATAATTGAATATTGGAAATACGAAAACGATAAACCAGCTAATTTTAACAAAGAATTAGACAAATATTTTAGCAAATTATTGAGAAAATAGGGCAAGTAAATTTAGAAATAAGTTCTCTTTCATTTGTTTTAATTTTGGACAGATGTAAATCTGATAAGATATTCTTTCCAAATTTATTTTAGATAAAATTTGTTGGGTTATTAGATTTAAAACAATAACTTTATTCAAAGATTATTCTTATTTTAAAATTGCAAATCAATCATTACTTGGTATTATAATTATGAAAAAAACAGCCCTATTCTTATTGCTTTTTTTAGTTGGAACTTCGTTTACTCAAAATCAAAATCCTAAATACGAACTTAGAGGCGCATGGATTGCAACCGTTGCAAATATTGATTGGCCTCTTAACAAAGACACAACCAGTGAAGTTCAAATAAGGAATTTAGTAAATCAATTAGATTCACTTAAATCTGCTGGAATTAATGCTGTGTTTTTCCAAGTTAGAACCGAGTGTGACGCGCTTTACAAATCCAATTTTGAGCCTTGGTCATATTATGTATCTGGAAAACAAGGTGTAGCACCTGAACCATTTTATGATCCTTTGCAATTAGCAATTGATGAATCGCACAAACGCGGAATGGAATTGCACGCTTGGTTTAATCCTTACAGAGCTGTTCGCGATACAACTTTATACACGCTTGATGAAAATCATGTTTCGGTTCAACATCCCGATTGGATTATCACTTCGCAAAAGTTTAAAATGCTCGATCCAGGTTTGCCAGAAGTAAGGCAGCATATTTTAAATGTAATGAATGATGTTCTTGAAAATTATGATATTGATGGAATTCATTTTGATGATTATTTCTATCCTTATGGACCAAAAATTTCCAATGAAGATTCACTTACTTTCCTAAATTACAGCAGAGGCATTACAAACGTTGACGATTGGCGACGCGATAATATTAACATTCTTATGAAAGAGATTCATGAAATTGTAAAATCGAAAAAACCTTTTGTAAAATTTGGAATTTCCCCTTTTGGAATTGTCCGCAATGAATACGCAGGCACAAATGGATTTAATTCTTTTGACATAATTTATTGTGACCCATTAAATTGGCTTGATAATAAAATTGTTGATTACATTACTCCACAAGTCTATTGGGAAATTGGACACGAAAAAGCTGATTATGCAAAGCTTGTTCCTTGGTGGTCAACAGTTACAACAGAAAGACATTTATACATAGGACTATTCTCAAGCAGAATGGCGGCGGCTGATTACAAAGGCAAAAAATCCGAACTTGGAGACCAAATTCGTTTAAACAGAATTACTCCAAACGTTCTTGGTGCTGTTTATTTTTCAGCTAAATCTATTTATGGAAACTGGAATGGACTTGCTGATTCAATGAAAAGCAATTGGTATAAAAACATCGCGATTCCCCCAACAATGGAATGGATTGATTCAACCCCTCCATTAGCTCCAGAAAATGTGCATATTGTTAAAACAAAATCGGGATTATTAATCGATTGGAATTTGCCAAATGCGGCAACTGATGGCGAATTTCCAAACTATTATTTGGTTTATAAATTTAACTCAAAAGATGAAATTGACTTGAGCAAATCTGAAAACATTGTCACTAAAGTGCTAAATAAAAAGACCAGTTTTTTTAATCTAAATGAAAATGACAAAACTTCGGTTTATGTTATAACTTCGTTGGATAGATTGCACAATGAAAGTGATGGAGTAATAATTGAAATTGAGTAGTGTTGTTTTGCATTTGTAATGTCATTTCTTCGAAGAATCCCTTTGGGAGAATCCCGTCCCGACGTGTCGGGATTGTCGGAGTGAGAAATCTTGATCCGTTAATATTGAGATTTCTCAGTCACATAAAACGCTCCTTCGAAATGACAATCTTAGCATTTATAACATTACGTAGTTAATATAGCAGTAGTTAAATTTTCATGAAAACGGTTTTATTTAAGAAGTGAGAAAAGAGATAAAAACTAAATACACACATATAATTTCTATTTTTCAAGCTCTTTTGGTTACCTTTTTATGGTCAACTTCATTTATAATTATTAAGTGGGGACTTATTGAAATTCCTCCAATAACTTATGCTGGCTTGCGTTATTTTATCGCGTTTTTGTGCTTTATTCCATTCATTTTTCGTAAAAAATATATTGCCGAAATTAAACAATTAAAACCGTTTCAGTGGAAAAAGTTAATTCTTTTGGGATTTGTATTTTATACTTTTACTCAAGGGGCGCAGTTTTTGGGTTTATCCCTACTTCCTTCGGTTACGGTTAGTTTAATGCTAAATTTTACTCCAATAATTGTTGCAATAATGGCCATATTTCTGCTGAGCGAAAAACCGACTACCATTCAGTGGATTGGTTCATCCTTGTTTATTGTTGGAATTATTACTTATTTCCTACCAATTTCATTAATTGCAAATCAAGCAATAGGACTTTTGGTTATGCTAATTGGAGTTTTGGCAAACGCAATTTCTGCAATTATTGGACGCGATATAAACAGAAATAAAGATATTAGTCCATTGGTTATTACATTTATCAGCATGGGCGTTGGTGCAATTATTTTAATTATAATTGGATTTTCAATGAACGGAATTCCAGAAATTAGTTTTAAAACTTGGGGATTTTTACTCTGGCTTGCTGTTATTAATACTGCATTTGCTTTTACCTTGTGGAATTTAACGCTTCGCACACTTACCGCAATGGAATCGAGCATAATTAATGGAACAATGCTAATTCAAATTGCCATTTTAGCTTGGTATTTTCTTGGCGAAACAATCACTTTTAAAGAAGGAATTGGATTGACAATTGCCGCTTTTGGTGCTGTGCTTGTGCAAATTAAAAAACGAGGGAATTTTAAATAGAGTTTCGTGTTATATTTACTTTAACAACTTGTTACCGCAAGTTATTTTTACAACTTAATTGATAGCTCTAATTGACCACCTAATCCTAATTGAACTATTTTCTGCAAAGTAGAAAGTCTAACTTCTTTAATGTTATTTTCAATTTTTGAAATGTATGATTTTGTGGTTCCAACCTTTTCCGCTAATTCAGCTTGAGTCATTCCTTTTTCAAGTCGAGCTTCATGTAATAAACTTCCAAGTTTAAAGTTCTCATAACCATTATCAAGTTCGTCTCTTGATTTAGTTCCCTTTACTCCATAATGTTTATCCTTGAATTCATTAAGAGTCATGTTGTTTTTTGTTTTCATTTTCGTATTCCTCCATAATTTTTAGTGCTTGTTCAATTTCTTTCTTTGGAGTCTTTTAAGTTTTCTTGTGAAATCCATTTGCAAGAATTATCAATTTTCCTTGATCTAAAAAAAACTAAAAATATCGTTACTAAATTTTACTCTTAACTTTTCCAAATTGTTTGATAAAGAATCTTTCAAAGTAATCTTTGTAAAAAATAGCTGTTCTATATTTGGGTTTTGAAGCGTAAGCATTTTATTTCTTCTTTTTATTTTCTAATTTTTTTATTGCTTTTTCAAAATCACTTTCTGTTATCATTTTTTGTTCAGAATCTTTAAATTTTTCATATTCTTGCTCCGCATTTTCTTTTGCTAATAAGTGCGATATTAAGCCTGCATTGTTTAAAATCTCCCTATCATTCAAAGTTAAAAATCCGTTTAATTTTTCAATCCAATCATTCATATACATTGGAATCCTACGTTGTGCTTGTCCTTGAGCGAAAATTAAGTATTGTTCAACTAAATTGTTTAGTGCGGATAACTCATTCTCGTTTAAATAATTTTTGGCAATGGCAACATCTGTTTTTCTTATTTTATCACCTCTCCAATTGGTTAAGCCCATATTCTCTTTTGTACTATCGGCTCTCAGGCTAATTATTTCGGCTGCAGTTTGTCCTATAATTGCCCAATGCAATTTATTTTGTACAGTTTTGAAAAAATCAATACTAATATTCAATGTTGGGTCATAATCTACGCTTGTTGCATAAATATCGGTTATTTTACGGTAAAATCGTTTTTCCGATGTACGAATATCTTGTATTCGTCTTTCGAGTTCTTCAAAATAATCGAAAGGTAAATCCGGATTTTTCAATCGTTCATCATCTAGCACAAAGCCTTTTACAATATATTCTTTTATATGTTGGGTTGCCCATTGTCTGAATTTCGTGGCTACGTGTGATTTTATTCGGTAACCAACTGAAATTATGGCATCAAGATTATAAAATTTTTGCTTGCGTTTAACTTCCCTGTTTCCTTCTTTTTGAACGTGTAAGAAATCCTTACAAGTTGCCTCTTCGTCCAATTCTTCTTCTTCAAATATGTTTTTAAGATGGATGGTTATATTTTGAGAAGTTGTCTGAAACAATTCAGCCATAAGCTTTTGTGTAAGCCAAACTGTTTCGTCCTGAAAACGAACATCTAATTTTGTTTCTCCGTTTTCAGTTTGGTATATAATTATTTGGGATTTATTCTCTTCCATATTACTCAATCTCAATTTTATCAATTATTTTCTTTGTCGAAAAAACACAAAATTCCACATCTATCGCTGCCAAGTTTTACTCTAAACCTTTCCAGATTGTTTGATAAAAATCTTTCAAAGTAATTTCAGTAAAAATGGCTGTTCTGTATTTGGGCTGTGTTTCCATGAAGTAAAG
>PCUD01000096.1:0-147 GCA_002786785.1 Ignavibacteriales bacterium CG18_big_fil_WC_8_21_14_2_50_31_20
AAGAAATGAAAAACTGATTTAGCACAAATTTGATAAAAATATCAATCGATTCCCAAAAGGTCATTCCAAACATAATTGTGTAAATCGCAATTTTTTGAAAAGCTGAAAAAGTTAGCGTTAAAAATCCAAGCAAAATAGGTGCAATTT
>PCUD01000096.1:187-392 GCA_002786785.1 Ignavibacteriales bacterium CG18_big_fil_WC_8_21_14_2_50_31_20
GCCTTCCATAAAAACTGAAAAATATGCTGGCAGAGGAGTGTATGGAGCAACAATAAACTTGATGATCAAAACAAGTAGTGTAGCTTTTAAAATTGAAGATTTATTTTCGGAATAATGAGCAATTAAACTAATAAAAATTACTGCAGAACCACCAACGAATAATCCAGTTAAGGGAATTCGAAGTGCATGTAACAATCCGCCAAGA
>PCUD01000096.1:415-38902 GCA_002786785.1 Ignavibacteriales bacterium CG18_big_fil_WC_8_21_14_2_50_31_20
AAAATTTGAGTGGCAATATATGTTTTAAGTTAATAAAATGCAGTTTCTTCTTTCTTATTTATATTTTGAGATTTGAATGAAAATGGTAAAATTCAAAAAATCCACTAATCAGATTAAAACTTCTGATATTTGGCAATTTGTTTTTTAACTTTGGAAAGCAAATTA
Source organism: Ignavibacteriales bacterium CG18_big_fil_WC_8_21_14_2_50_31_20 (assembly GCA_002786785.1). Taxonomy (GTDB): domain Bacteria; phylum Bacteroidota; class Ignavibacteria; order Ignavibacteriales; family Melioribacteraceae; genus 1-14-2-50-31-20. Next base: position 581 of record PCUD01000096.1, read on the forward strand.
ATATCTAAAGGAATATAAATGACAGTATTGTTTTCAAAAAAATGTGAAATTGGATTACAGGCAGTTCTGTATTTATCCACTGAAGAAGATGGCGTGCTATTTAATGCTTTGCAAGTTTCCGAAAAGGTAAAACAACCAAAAGAATTTGTGTCAAAAGTGCTGCAAATACTAACTACTTCAGGAATTATTGGTTCAAAAAAGGGAAAGAATGGAGGCTTTTTTCTTGCAAAATCTGCCACTGAAATTAGGTTAATTGAAATTGTTGAAGCAATTGATGGAATGGAAGTTTTTGAAAAATGTGTACTCGGATTTCCGGAATGTGGCGACACACATCCTTGTCCAGTTCATATGCAGTGGGGCAAACTAAGAGATGATGCGTATAATATGTTAAAGGAAGAAACTTTGCATGATTTTAAAATGAAAACATTCGATAAACTAGCCACACTTTAAAAATCATTTAATTATTATAAACTTTTCGCTTGCTAAAAGGTAATAATATTGCCATTTTTATAATCGGAATTATAATTCTTATTAAAGACTGAAGTATGAAAAAAAATAAATTAAATAGCACACAAAATTCTCGATTCTACATACAAACTTTTTTTACAGCCTTAACAATTTGGATTGGAGTTGAGTTTTACTTTTTCATTGGTTGGCTTGAATCTGCAGGAGTTTCTGAGTTTTCTACCCGCCCACCTGGAGTTGAAGCATTTCTTCCAATTAGTTCGTTAATGAGTCTTTTACTTTTTTTCAAGACTGGCGAAATTCACCCAGTTCATCCTGCCGGTTTATTTATTTTTATAGCAATTATAGCCGTTTCATTTATTTTTGGAAAATCATTCTGCAGTTGGATTTGTCCTATTGGTTATATTTCAGAAATGATTGGAGATTTTGGTGAAAAAATTCAAAAAAAAATCTTTGGTAGAAAATTAGTTTTGCCCAAATATTTGGATTACCCACTTCGCTCGCTTAAATATTTGATTTTGCTGTTTTTTGTCTATGCAATTATGGGTATGACTGCAATTTCTCTTAGCGGTTTTTTGGATGCTCCATATAACATAATGTCAGATGTAAAAATGTACTATTTCTTTGCCAACATTAGTCAATTTGCCTTAATAGTTGTTGCTTCTCTTTTTATTTTATCAATTATAATTAGAAATTTTTGGTGCCGATATTTGTGCCCTTATGGTGCATTACTCGGATTGTTTTCACTTATTAGCTTTAATAAAATTAAACGAAATAAAGATACTTGTACAGATTGTGGACATTGCTCAGTTGTTTGTCCATCAAATATTAAAGTTCATAAAGTAAAAACAGTAATTTCTGATGAATGTGTTTCCTGCTTAAAGTGCATCGATTCTTGTCCAATTCCAAATACTCTTGATTTAAGAACAAGTCTTGGAAAAAAGAAATTTGATAAAAAATACGTAGGGGTTGCAATACTTGTTATTTACTTTACAATTCTTGGAATTGGATTAGTTACTAACAATTGGCATAATAATATATCAAAAGAAAAATATTTGGAATTATATCCTAATATAAATTCGTTTGATCACTTAAAAGGAAGTGGGTTTTAATTTTTTAAAATAAATATGTTTTTTTTAAGCGAAAAACATATTTTACTAATTGATAAGAAATTTTAAAATTTATCATTAGTTTGTCTCTGATTAGAATTAAACATTTGAATATAAATAAATATTTAATACTGCTTTATTTAATAATAGTTTAGGAGACTCTAAATGAAAAAAATCAATTTACTTTTGTTCATCTTTATTCTAATTGGAATGTTTGGAACATTCTCTGCAAAAAATTATGATGCTAAAGTCGCCGGCAAATGTATGACGTGCCACAAGGAAAAAAGTCCAGGGATTTACAAGCAATGGCAAAAATCGAAGCATGCGGAACATAATGTTACTTGTTTAACTTGCCATGCTGCGGAAAGTGGTGATAAAGATGCTTTTGAACATGAAGGGGCTTTAATTGCAACATTGGTTACACCAAAAGATTGTGGAGCTTGTCACACTAGAGAAGCCGATGAAGTTAACAATTCTTACCATGCAACTGCAGGTCATATACTGCAATCTCAAGATGCATATTTAGCTTACGTTGGCGGAGGTACGCCTGCAGTAGTTGCTGGCTGTGAAAGTTGTCATGGCGGAGTAATGTTAATTGATGAAAAATCTCCTAATAAACTTTCATCTTTAAGCTGGCCAAATAGTGGCATCGGAAGAATTAATCCAGATGGTTCTTTGGGTTCATGTACCGCGTGCCATACACGACATGCATTTTCTAAAGCTCAAGCGAGAAAACCAGAGGCATGTTCAAAATGTCATTTAGGTCCAGACCATCCACAAAAAGAAATTTATGAAGAAAGCAAACATGGAAACGCATACTATACTCATCTAGATGAAATGAATATTAAATCAGATTCGTGGGTTGTAGGAGTTGATTATTACGAAGCACCAACATGTGCAACATGTCATATGTCAGCAACTTCAAAACAAAAATTGACTCATGATGTTGGCAATAGAATTTCATGGACCTTGCGACCACCAGTTTCAAAGTATAAAGATAATCACGAACAAAAACGAAAAAACATGAAAGATGTATGTGCAGCATGCCATACTGAACGGTTCATGGATGGACACTTTGTGCAATTTGATGCTTTAGTAAATTTATATAATGAGAAATTTGCGAAGCCAGCAACAGCAATTATGAAAATTATTAACGATAAGAAATTAGTACATAATAAAGCCAATTTTGCAAATGATATCGATTGGATTTACTGGGAGCTTTGGCATCACGAAGGAAGAAGAGCCCGCCATGGTGCAGCAATGATGGGCCCAGATTATACATGGTGGCATGGTATTTATGATGTTATTCATAGTTTTTATTTCAAATTTATTCCAGCAGCTAAAGAATTTAACGATAAAGATGTTAATACTGCTATTGATAAATTGTTGAAAAATGACCCAATGCATCAATGGTTTTTAACTAAATCAACTGCGGAATTAAAAGAATCAATAAAAAATGGTGAAATGGCAAAAATATATTCCAAACTATTTGACCAAAAGTAAGGATGAAGCAATGAAGAAGAAATATCTTAATTTCATTCGTGGTGTTTCTATAAATAAAATTGGATTTACTGGGGTGGTGCTTACTACATCATCCTTTGTTGCCATGATTTTTCTTGAACTATTGCGCATTGCCGGGGTTTTAACTAATGCTTACATTGGCTTAATAACTTATCTGTTGCTTCCTACCTTGTTTGTAATTGGACTAGTTTTCATTCCATTTGGATGGTTTAAATATAAAAAGGAAAGTGGCAAAACTGCAAAAGAATTGCTTGATAGACAGTTTACTGTTGAAGAATTAGAAAAGAATAAACTTGGCTCAACTCTAACCAGAACGGTTTTAATTTTTACATTGGTTAACGTTCTATTTCTATCCATTGCAAGTATGCGTATGCTTCAATTCATGGATGAACCAGTTTTCTGTGGAACTGCTTGTCATTCAGTAATGGGCCCAGAATGGGCAACTTATCAGGTTTCACCACATTCACGAGTTGCGTGTGTAAGTTGTCACGTTGGCGAAGGAGTGGGTGCCTTAATAGATTCAAAACTTAATGGAACTTGGCAAATGATTTCAGTTACTTTTAATTTGCTCGAAAGACCAATTCCAACGCCAGTTCACCAATTACGACCTTCTCGCGAAACTTGTGAAAAATGTCATTGGCCTGAAAAATTTTATGGTTCAAAAATTAAATCAATTGTTCATTATAGTACAGATGAAATTTCAAGTCCTAAATATACAACTCTTGTTCTAAAAATTGATTCAGGAGAAGAGGTTGGAAAATCAGGTATTCATTGGCATATAGGTAAATCAAACCAAATTAGATATGCCTCAATTGAGGATGAACGTGAAGAGATGCTTTGGGTTGAAGTATTAAAAAATAATGGAACAGTTAAGCGTTTCATCAATAAAAAACATACTGATATTGAATACAATTATAAAGATGTAAGAATAATGGATTGTGTTGATTGCCATAATCGCGCGACACACATTTATGAAGATCCTATTGACGCTGTTGATAAACGAATTAGAAAAGGTTTAATTGATCACTCACTTCCATTCGTAAAACGAGAAGCTGTTGGAGCAATAATCAGTAGTTTTACTACTGCCGATTTAGCAAACCAAATAATTCAAAATCATATTCTAAGTTTCTACCGAGAAAATTATCCCAATTTACTTGGCACAAAAGGTGAAAGTATTGATAAAGCAATTTCTACTTTACAAAATGTTTACAATACTAATATCCATTATGGAATGAATGTTGACTGGGGAGTTTATCCAAATTTTCTTGGTCATAAAAATGGAAGTGGTTGTTTCCGTTGTCATAATAAAGATTTGGTTGATGAAATTAGTACACCGATAAAAAGTGATTGCACCATGTGTCACTCAATACTTGCAAATGATTCGCCACAACCATTTACATATTTAAAAAATGCAACTAATGAAAATCGCGATTCAGCAATGCATGTATATCTAAAAAATGAATTTCTTGAATACTCAATTAAATAAGTTTTAGAGGTCACTCAGTCTAAATAAAATAGAGTGACCTCTTCTAAAATTAAATCAAATTTACATACTCAAGAACTGGAACATCAAAACCTTCAAATTCAGGAACAACAACTTGTAAATCTATAAATTTATCAATTTGTTTTTGGTAATAGCCAGTTCGCTGATTGGCAACTGCTGCTTCCATATTTTCCCAAATTGTTGTTGAAATAAACTTACCAGCATTTTTATTTACAAAAAAGGATGCACCAATAAATCCTTTTTGCTGTTTGGCTTCTGGAAGAATGCTGTTCTCATATATATCAATCGCTTCTTTACGTTTATCCAATTTTAGATGAAAGGTTGTAACTCGTGCGTACATATTTTTCTCCAAGTAAATAATTCAAAAATTTTGCATTAAATTTTAACATAAACCAAAAAGTTATTCATTATTTTTGGTTGAAGTCATTGAATCAAACCAAACAAAAAGTTCAGGATCATTATTTAGTTCGTTTTGCAACACTTCGTCAGGATCAGAACCATTTTTTTCAACAGTATCTAAGAAAAGTTGCATAAAATTACTAAGTTTTCTCCTTTCAATATTGTTAATTTTATAATTGTTCCATTCTAAAAGCAATTTTCTAAAATGATTTTCGTGATGCTCTCTGTAATGACCAATTGACATTTTTCCATCAACCCAAGTAAAGCTCATTGGATATTCTTTTGGATGAATAATTACGAAAAACCAGTGCCAAACTAAAATTGCAAGGGTTGCTAAAATAGCTTCGTAAAAGTGAATAATTTCAGCTACTTTTATTAACCAAATTGGAGTCCAAGTATCAACAATTGTTGGAAACCAAAGAACTAATCCCGTTAATCCCATTACAAAAGTACCCCAAATTAATGCCCAATATTCTGCTTTTTCTGCATAATCATATTGGTTAAAATGTGGATGTTTTTTCTTGAAATGTAAATAGTATAAAATGTTGTCTATGGCATCACGTAAATCTCTAAAAGTAGGAATCATTTCAAATAATACGTTTCTACCACGCGCAGTAAAAATTAAATAAAACAAATGATAAAAACTAAGAACTGTCATTATAACAGCCGCAACTCTATGAGTTATTGAGCGAACAGCTTCTGTCATCCCAAGAGTAAGTAAACCTTCTGACCAAAAACTATTTGGATATTTTAAAGCAAATCCAGTAATTGCAAGTATGATAAACGAAGTTAATAAAAGAAAATGTTGAATAACTTCATTTTGAGTGAAACGAGGAACTGTAATAACGTTTTTATCTTTCCGTCTTTTTCGTCGTATTTCAAACAAGAAAATTATAAGATTGTGAATAGCCATTCCACCAATCACGGTTATAATTAGCCAAAAATAAATTTCTTTTACAAGATCTTCAATTTGTTTTGCTTCCGCTGATTCAGTTTCGTGTGAATAGCTAATTGAAAAAACTTCTGTTGCATTTTCATGACATTTACGACACGTTTGTGTAACATTTGCTTTATTGATAGTTGCATTTGGGTCGCTACTCTGCAAAATACTGTGAACTCCGTGACAATCAATACACAATGCAGCATTACTTCCACCACGATATGCTGCAAGTCCGTGATAGCTATTTAAGTATTGTTCAACTTCTTTGCCTTCAGCACCAAATTTTTGATTCATTCGTGCATCATTATGACAGCTAATGCAAGTTTTATCTTGCATTTTTAAGCGATAAGCTTTTTTGTCTGAAACAGTAATATCTTCAATATTATGTTCACTATGGCAATCGTTACAAACTGGAGCATCTTTTATGCCTTTCTTTGCTCTAATCCAATGTATTGAATTTTTGTATTCCTCAACAATTTCACTATGGCATTTCCCACATGTAGTTGGAACGTTAATTGGTGAAATTTGAGAATTTTCTTGAACTCTATCTTTAATTGTATGAAAACCATGACAAGAAGTACAGTTAGCTGCTTCTTTATTTCCACTCATAACTAATTTGCCATGTACAGATTGCGAATACATTTTGCCAGGTAATTTTAAACTCATATGAAATTTCTCTTCAAAGGCAGGGTCGTCATGGCAAGTTCCGCAAGTGGTTCCAATATTTTTAGTATTAATCATACTCAATGAATCTGAAGAAGGTAAAATTTGATGCGAACCATGACAGTTCCAGCACATAGCAGCATCTTCCTCGCCACCAGCTAATGCTAATCCATGAACACTTTCGGCATGCAATTTAGCTACATTATTATGGCAAGAATAACAGTTGGCTTTTTCTCTTTTATGCAAACCGTCTTGATGTTTTTCAATATTATTAGCAACATATCCGTGACAATCTACACACGCCAATCCATTATGTACAGAAGTACTAAGAATTGGTTTATAATCATCTATTTCATGGCATTCAGCACAAGTTGTTTCACCACTAGAATTTGAATGATAACTAGATGTTAAAACAACTCTTCCATTTGTGTGGCATTTACCACAATATTCTTTTGTGGGGTTTTTGAATTTTGATGGAGCAATAATTGTATGATTTCCATGACAAGAAACGCAATTTGGATTTCCTTTTTTAATTCCAATTTTACTATGAATATCATTTTTAACAGATGATTCATAATCTTCATGGCAATCCAGACAATTTACTTTTTTTACTCCTGTGTCGGCATGATTTTCATCCTCAACATCCGAATGGCAGTCAGCACAACCGATTGCATCTAAATGAACGCCAACAATCTTGGTTTCGTGGCAATCAGAACAGTCAAAATCTTGAGCTTGGGTAAAATTAAAGGTTAATAAAAGAAAAAAAACAAATATTTTAGGACTGGTTAATATTTTTTGCATATTTTTGAATTCCTCAGAACTATCAGTTAAATAAGTGAAAACTTTATGTTTTAGTAAAAAATACTTTTAGTTTATTAGATGAAAAAAAACAATAAATGGATTATAAAAACAATTACATTAATTCCGTTTAGAATTATCTGTCCAAGTTTTAAGTGCTTTAATGAGCTCTTCCATTGATTCTATAATAAACTCGCGTTTATCTTCAGGTAAATTATTTAAAATGTTTTCGTGAAGTTTTATATGGTTCTCGTTTACTTGTTTAAGAAAAGGAATACTACTATTAGTTAAATGAACAATAATATTTCTTTTGTCTTTTTGGTCAATTTTTCTTTCAATATATTTTTTGGCTTCAAGTGAAGTTAAAATATGTGTGATTCTACCAGGTGTTAAATTCATTTGAACAGCAATTCTTTTAATAGACATGCTTGATTTATTCTTAAAAAGTCTTAAACATCTAAATTCTGCAGGCGTCAAATTATATTTTGCTGCAAAAAAATGCTCTTTATTTAAGCACGTTTTTCCAAGGTCACATGTCAGTCTTGACATTAATTCGGCTGATGAATCAATATCATCTTTTACACTATAGTTCATGGTTTTCTCATAATTGTTTTATACACAAAAATAAAATAAATTTAAAGAACAAGCAAGTATCTTTATAAACATAAAACAACCACTTGATGTCTTATTTAATTCCAAATTTTTTAAATAATTGATTTTAATTCTATAGCATTATCCAGTTTAATTACAAATATTATTCATTATTTCTTATTAAATTTGAGGTATAAAAATAAATTAGTGGATTAATGAAAATTGAAAAAGTAAATATTGATGGTCTTTTGGTAATTGAACCCAAAATTTTTAATGACGATAGAGGTTATTTCTTTGAATCTTTTAATTCAGAAAAGTATGGTTTTATAACACAAAAACACACTTTTCTCCAAGATAATATATCTAAATCAAAATATGGAACAATAAGAGGTTTGCACTATCAAGTTGGTAATAGTGCACAGGGTAAATTAATTTCTGTTGTTCTAGGAAAAGTAATTGATGTGGCTGTAGATATTCGTTTTGGATCGCCAACTTTTGGGAAATATTATGAAATTGAACTTTCGGGTGAAAACAAAAAGCAATTCTGGATTCCTCCAGGTTTTGCTCATGGTTTTTCAGTTTTATCTGAAGAGGTAATTTTTTCATATAAATGTACAGCATTGTATAATAAAGAAAGTGAACGCTCAATTATTTATAATGATTCGAGTCTCAATATTGATTGGAAAGTTGACAAAGCAATAGTTTCAGAAAAAGATTTAGAAGCAAAAAGGTTTTCAGAAATAGAAAAAGATTTTGAATATTAATTATTTCTCAGCTAATATCTTTTTATAATATTCTTCATATTGGGGAATAATTAAGTTTTTATCAAAGTTTTCTACCGCTCTTGAGCGTGCATTTTCTGAAAAAATATTATACTTTTTTTCATTACCTAGTAATGAAACTGCATAACTTGCCATGCGTTCAATATCACCAAATTCTGCAATAAAACCAGTTTTATTGTGCATATTTAATTCGGGCAAACCACCAACGCTTGAACTAATAACAGGCAATCCACAAGACATTGCTTCCAATGCTGCAAGTCCAAAACTTTCTGATTGTGATGGCATTAAAAAAAGATCGCCACAAGGAAGAATTTCTTCAAGTCCATCCTGCTTTCCTAGAAATATTACATCATTTTGCATGTTTAATTCTCTACTTAACCTTTCGCATTCCGATCTATCAGGACCATCTCCAACCAAAATAAGCTTTGCTGGAATTTCATTTTTAACTAATTTCAAAATTTTAATTGTATCTGCTACGCGCTTAACTACTCTAAAATTTGAAGTATGCATTAAAATCTTTTCGCCATTTGGAGCAATTTTTTTTCTCATTTTATCGTGATTTGTAGGTTTAAACAGCGCAGTATCAATAAAATTATAAATTACTTTTATATCTTTTTCAATACTATAGTTGGTTAAAGTCGTTTCTTTTAAAAATTTTGAAACTGCTGTTACCCCATCACTTTCTTCGATGCTAAATTTTACTAAAGGCAAAAATGATGGCTCTAAACCAACTAGTGTTATATCAGTTCCATGTAAAGTTGTTATTACTTTTATGTTGGAATTTCTCTTTTTCACAATTTGTTTTGCAAGATATGCACTTGTTGCGTGTGGAATTGCATAGTGAACATGAAGTAAGTCTAATTCTTCAAATTCAATTACTTCCAACATTTTGCTTGCTAATGATAACGAATAAAGTGAGTGTTCAAAAAGTGGATAATTACTAATTTCTACTTCATGATAATAAATGTTATCAACAAAATGATGAAGCCTATGAGGGAATGCATAACTTATAAAATGAACCTCGTGCCCTTTTTCGGCAAGTGCCTTTCCTAACTCGGTTGCTACAACTCCACTACCACCATAAGTTGGATAGCATGTTATTCCTATTTTCATCGGTAATTTTCTCTAATTGATTTATTTAGTACAAACTTAGCTATTTTAATTATAAAAACATATTTTTGGAAATGAGTAAAATATTAATATTAGGGCACTCTGTCCTTGATAAAATTTATTATAAAAAAAAGTTAACTGAAAAACCTGGTGGAATTTTTCATTCAGTTAATGTGCTGGCTAATCTTACAAATAATGACGATATTTTCCTTTTAACTCATATTTCCCAAAATTCTTATAAATATTTTGCGACAATTTATGATAAAATAAACTTGAATTATTCCGAAAGAATAAATGAAATTCCAACAGTTACACTAAATTTATTTGATGATAAAGAACGCGATGAAAAATATAGCATTTCAACAAAAAAAATATTGTTATCAAAAAAAATAGATTTTTCGCAGTTTGATATAATTTTAATCAATATGATTTCAGGGTTTGAGCTTTCACATAAAGATTTGTCAAAAATTAAGGAAAAATCTAATTGTGAAATTTATTTTGATATTCACACTCTTTCGCGAGGATTTGATGAAAATGGGAATAGAGTTTTTACAAAAATTCCGGAAATTGAAAAATGGCTAACAAATATTGATATTTTACAAATGAACGAAAACGAAATGTTCACTTTGTGGAATGAAAAATCAGAAGAAAAAAATATAAAAAATCTACTTGATTTTGGAATTGAAAAAGTAATTATTACAAAAGGTAAAAGGGGAGTTACACTTTATCACAAAGGAGTTGAAAAATATTTCCCTCCAATAAAAGTAAATTCCAATAGTTTTGTTGGTTGTGGTGATAGTTTTGGAGCTGCATTTTGTTATAATTATTCAAAAAATAAAAATATATTTTCGGCTGTAGATTTTGCTAATTTAGTAGCTGGAATTATTACTTCTTATAATAAACAAAAGGATTTTGAAAACTTAAATTATGACATTGCAAAACGGAAAAAATAATAAGCGAATTCTAATTGTTGGCTCAAACGGAATGTTGGGGCAAAGTTTAACAACTCATTTTATGTTTAACAATGATGTATATTTAATGTGTGCATCTTTTGAAAATGAATCATTTTATGAAAATGTTAAGTATTCTAAAATAGATATTTCATCTCAATCAGAGGTTAAATTACTTATAAAGCAATTCTCACCAAATGTAATTATTAATTGTGCAGCATATACAAATGTTGACGGATGTGAAACTGAAAAAGAACTTTCGTGGGCAATAAACGTTACTGGTGTTGAGAATCTTGCCAAGTATGGAAGGATTTGTGATGCGCATTTAATCCATATTTCTACCGATTATATTTTTGATGGTGAAAATGGTCCATATTCAGAAGATGAATTACCAAGTCCTATTAGTCAATATGGAAAAGAAAAATTAGCTGCCGAAAACGCAATAAAAATTGCACGGATAAAACATACAATTATTAGAACAAATGTACTTTATGGAGCTACTCAATTTGGAAGACCAGATTTTGTTAAATGGGTTTATAATTCATTAACAGAGAAAAAAAATATTAGAATTGTAACCGACCAAATTAATAACCCAACTTATATTGATGACATTTCCTATGCAATTGGAAAAATAATTGAATTTAATAAATTGGGGATTTTTAATATTGGCGGAGCAGAATTGCTTTCCAGAATTGATTTTACGTTTAAAATTGCCGATTATTTTAATCTTGATAAATCACTAATTACACCAATATTTACTTCAGAATTAAATCAACCAGCAAGAAGACCGCTTAAATCGGGGTTAATAATTTTGAAAGCGCAATCAGAAATTAATTATCACCCACTTTCCATTGAAAAGACACTATCTCTGATGAAACGGAACTTGGTTGAGCATTGACCCATTTTATTGATAAATATAATGGCTTTATTTTTGATATGGATGGCACAATTTATCTCGAAGATAAAATGATTGGGGGTTCAGTTAAAACCATAAATTATCTTATTGAAAAAGAAAAACATATTCTTTTTATTACAAATAAAACCACACAAACAAAAGATGAATATGCCAAATTTTTGAATAATAATGGAATAAATATTTCTGCTTCTCAAATTTTAACGGCAGCAAATAATTGTATTAAATTCTTGAAAAAAGAAAGAGAAAAAGCAAAATTTTACGCTATTGCCGAAGATGTTTTTATAAATCAAATTATTGAAGCAGGACTCATTTTTACTGAAAATCCAAACGAAATTGAAATTTTAATAGTCAGTTTAGATAGAAATTACTCTCCAAATAAATTCGAAATTGCTAAAAATGCCCTCTTAAATGGAGCTGAATTTTTAGCAGCAAACATTGATAACACTTGTCCAGTAATTAATGGTGAAATAGTGGATGCTGGAACTGTAATTTACGAATTAGAAAAAGCTACAAACAAAAAATTAAAGCAACAATTTGGAAAACCTTCCAATTTTATGATTTCTGCAATTAAGGGAAAATTGAAATTTAACACAAAGGACTATGTTTTAATTGGCGACAGACTCGAAACTGATATTTTAATGGGAAATAAAATGGAAATAGATACAGTTTTGGTAAATAGTGGAGTTATTAATAGTGCTAAAAACTCCAGTAACTTTGCAACCTATAACCTTGCATCTATCGAAAAAATATTTAACCTGGATTAAATTGATAGAATAATTATTGACGCTATAAAAACTATTACAATAGAAATTGCTAAAGAAACTGCTATAATATTATGTTTCCTAATTCTATTTTTAAATTGTTCACTATCTTGTAATGAATTTTCTTTAATAAAATCGCCATTTTCAGGTCGCCAATCAGTGTGAAGCAAGCTACTAAAATTTTCGAAATTTGAACTTTTCATTTAGCCTAAAATTTTTATTTTTGAACACAAAATTACAATTATTCAAAATGTGAAACAATGTTAAAATTTGTAAATTGTTATAAGTCACATTTTATTAAAATTATTTCAAATAGTCTTTTACCATATCTTTATGAACCATAAAACCTAACATTTTTAGCTTAATATAATCTTCATGGTAAAAATAATAACCTTTATTGTTTCCGGTTCTTGAGCCAGCACCAGAATCTTTTATCAAATACCAATCTTTTCCATTTTTTTTCATAAAACCTACAATATGTATGCCATGGTCATCGGCAGTTATTCCGTTAGCAATTCTAAATTCACGAGAAAACTCATCAATATATTCTGATGGAATATCGTAACTTGGAACAACAGCAGATTGCGAAGTGGAAGAGTAACCAGATTCTGAAACATCACCCCCAATTGCAATTGAATAGCCATTTCTAACTGAGTTTTTCAATATTTCCATAAAATCGGTTAATGGAATATTGTAATAATTTTTGCTGTGCCACCAATTATCAGGAGCTTCAAATTCAATATATTCGTGAAAAGGGAATTTTATGGTTGAAAGTAATTCAATATAATCGTCCATTTTTAAATTAATAACTTCAGTAAAAAACTCTTTTGGAGTGTATGTTTTACCTTTATATTCAAATTTTTCTGGGGGTGTACCTAAATAGTGATTTAAAATTGATTTAATTGTACTTAAGTTTATTTCTTCATTCCAAGAATTTGTTTCTTGAACTGATTTTAGATATGAATTCATCTCATCAAATAGTTTTCTGTGATCGTGATTTGGCTGTCCTGGCAATAAACCAGAATAAACTTCAATTGGCATTGCTCCGTGTCGTTGCCAATTAAGTTTTACGGCTTCAGATTCTGAACCTTCATCAAATTTAGAATCACCTCTTTTTTTAATAAACCTTTTAGCTTTTTCAACATATTCCCAATAGGCTGTATAAATTTCGGAAATCTTTATTTTTTCACCACGTAATCTAAATATTTCAGATTCAAAAAATGAGGTAGTTGAAAAATCCCAGCAAGTTCCAGTAAAGCCTTGTGAAACTGGTTCGTTATGCCAAAAGACCTTAAATTCGCCAAGTGATTTTGGAACATCTATATTACTAAAATCCATTTTGTAGGATTTTTGCTTTTCCTTCTCAATTTTGTTAAAAGCATCTAAATTTTTTTCCATTTGCTCAAAAAAATCACTTTTCTGTTCAATGTAAGTAGCTTTATTTTTGTTCTGTGAAAAAGTAATTGTCGAAATAAATAAAAGCGAAAGTAGTAAAAACATAATTTGTTTCATTAAATATCTCCAAAATAAGTTATATTATTAATTGAAACTTAACAAAAAAGATTTATTTGTTCTATTCAAAAATAATTTTTTTTATTATATAAATTGATATTTTATATTATATAATAATTTTAAAAAGGAGCAGATAATGGAATATAAAAATTTAGGAAGTCGTGGACCAAAAATATCTACTGTTGGATTTGGAGCTTGGGCAATTGGCGGGATGAATTGGGGCGAAACAGACGATTCAGTTTCAATGGCTGCACTAAACAAAGCAATTGATGAGGGTGTTACATTTATTGATACGGCAGATGTTTATGGATTTGGTCATTCGGAAGAATTGATTGCAAAATTAATTAAACAACACGGCAAAAAAAACATTATAATTGCCACAAAAGCTGGCAACGATTTTTATAATGCAAATTCTGAAGATGATGCAGGATACGGGGCAATTAAACAAACTTATTCCAAAGAATATATAATTTTTGCTGCAGAACAAAGTTTGAAAAGATTAAATGTGGATGCATTGGATATACTTCAATTGCATAGTCCAGATATTGATAAACTTGAAAGAGACGAACCTTGGGAAGCTTTGGCACAGTTGAAAAAGGATGGAAAAATTTTAAGTGCTGGTTTTAGCATTCAGTCTTTCAAAGAAACTGAGCATGCTCATATTTTGGATGTTCATCACGATTTAATTGATTCAATTCAAGTTAGATATAATTTGTTGGAACGAGAAGCAGAAAAAGTGCTCTTCCCAAAAGCATTGAAATACGGAATTGGTGTTATTGTCAGAATTCCACTTTTATTTGGATTTTTGACAGGTAAATTCTCTAAAGATTCTACATTTAGCGCCGACGACCATAGAAGTATGAATTTATCACCAGAAAAAATCCAAAATTATTTATTGCAATTAGAGAAAATGAAACCATTATTTGATAGATATCCGGAACAAACTCTGGGACAAGTCAGTCTACGTTTTTGTATTTCGCATCATGCTTGCCAAACAGTTATTCCAGGTGCAAAAACGGAAAAACAAGTAATTGAAAATTGTGCTGCTTCTGATTTAGGAGTAATTCCAAAAGAATTTGTTCCATCATTAGATTGATAAAATATTTACAATCAAGTTATGTAAGTATTTTAGTTTAAAACATATTAAACGCGAATGCACGAATAAATAAAGCTAAAAAATATTTACGCATTTTAAAAATTATTTTATTACCTTTTCTTTAGTATAAAATAATTCATTTGAGGGAATGATGAAAAAGATATTTTCAATTATATTATTACTTCCATTTCTCGTTTCACTGCCACAATCTTCATTTAGCTTTGATGATTATAAAAAATTTATTCAATCAAATGCAAATTTATCAGCATCACAATTGTTGCAGACGAATAATCCAGGGGAATTTAAAGCTAATATAGTTTCTGATTGGAACACTGCGCTATTTGCCGATTCAATTGAAATAAAATTCAAATTAACGGAAGATGAAAAATTGCTAATTAACAAAAATGGATTTGTTGTAACTGAAAGACTTGGCAAAGAAAGTTTTATTTCAACAATTGAAGATATTTATAGAAAAGATTTACCATTATTTATAACATCAGATATGGTTTTACATGCATTTCATAAATCTTATGATTCTATTTTAAAAGATGTAGAACAAACATTTTTGCTTCCAAAATTGAAAGATTTTTTGCATAAACTTGTGTTAGAAATTCCAAATTTGGAAGGTAAATATCAATCAGATTATATGAAAAAAAGATTGGTTGATGTTGATTTATATCTTGGGGTTGCGAGAAAAATATTAGATAAAAATGCACTTCCATATTATTCAGAAAATGAATTACGAGTAACTTCATTTATGCTAAAAATCCAACAGGAAGAATTTGAAACAATGCCATTTTTTTCTGAAACAGAACGAAAAATTGATTTTAGTCAATTTAAACCACGCGGGCATTATGACGATGAGTTTAGACCAGAATTAGCCGATTATTTTAGAGCAATGATTTGGCTTGGAAGAATGGAACTTTATTTAATTGCTCCAAACGCACTTGTTAAACCTAAATTGGTTGAAGTACAGCGTCAAGCAATTATGTCGAACTTAATTTTGGAATTAGAAAAAAATGGGAATTTAGAACAAAACTATAAAGAGATTGAAAATGTAATTGAAATCTTTGTTGGTGAACAAGATAATGTTACTTTTTCAAATTTGGATGAGTTAAAAAGTAAAATGGGGTTTGCGCTTTCCATATCGTTATCTGATACAAATTATTTTAAAGCTTATCAGGATACTTTAGCTAATCAGACTTTTGCTGCACAAAAAATATTGTCGCAAGTTTTGATGCACAATCCCGAAAGTGAAGACGAAATTAAACCTGCGTCTGCTTTTTTAATGTTTGGTCAAAGATTTGTAATCGATTCCTATGTAGCAGGAAGCGTTGTTTATGATAAGGTGGAAAAGCTACGAATGCTTCCTTCAACACTTGATATTTTATTTGCGCTTGGAAATGATGCATCGGCTCAGCTTTTGGTTAGTGAATTGGAAAAATTTAATTATGCTCCAAACTTGGTTGGAGTTCGTTATTTAGTTGACTCTTATAACCCAGATTTTTGGAATAGCACAGTTTATAACGGTTGGCTAAATTCAATCAGAAAATTAAATCCACCAAAAGATAGAACAATTTTCCCAAATTTTATGCAAACAGCAGCGTGGTGGCAGCAAAAAATGAATTCGCAATTAGGTTCTTGGACAGAATTGCGACACGATAATATTCTTTATGCAAAGCAATCTTATAGTGGCGGATATACATGCTTTTATCCTTATGGTTATGTTGAACCTGTTCCCGAATTGTTTGCATCACTTAAACTATTAGCAAAAAATTTTAATGCTAAAATGTTAGAGCTTAATTTTAGTTCTGATTATATGAGAGAATATTTTACAAATCTATATGATAAATGCGATACTCTCCAATCAATTGCACAAAAAGAATTGGATGGAATAGATCTTTTGGATTCTGAAATTAAGTTTATGAAGAGAACTTTAACTAATCCTCAAACCATGTGTGGTGATGTTAGTTATGAAGGGTGGTATCCAAAATTGTTTTATTCTGATATGGATGCAGACTATTTAGTTGTTGATTATCATACCGCACCAACGGATGAAGTTGGCAATATGGTTGGTTGGGTTGCTCATTCGGGTACAGGGAAAATTGATTTAGCAATTATGAATACTAAGCTTACAAGTGGCGAAAATGTTGCATTTGTTGGTCCAGTTTATAGTTATCACGAATATACAACAACTAATTTTTTCCGAATAACAGATACTGAATGGAGTGGAAATTATATAAATCGTTCAACTCGACCAGAATGGACAAAAATTTATTTAGCTAATATTGATGGAAATAAACAAGAAAGCACGGTTAGTCTTGTAACAAATGTTGATGACGAGAATAACAAAACAAATATTCCCAAAACACATATTATTGCTCAAAATTACCCAAATCCTTTTAATCCAAGTACTACAATTAGCTTTGTAGTTCCAGCAAAATTATCCAATAATAAAACAAAGTTAACGGTTTTTAATATTCAAGGTGAAGAAGTTAAAGTATTAGTTAACCATGTACTTCCAGTGGGAAATTATTTAGTAGAATGGAATGCTACCAACAACAAAAACAATGTTGTTACTTCTGGAATTTATTTTTATGAAATTAAAATTGCTGAGGATAGATTTATAGGTAAAATGAATTTCATAAAATAGCATATCTTATTTGAAATAAATAATTTATAGTGATTGGAAATGGTTTGGTACGTACTAAATAATTTGCTAATCATTTAAAATAATGGTAACTTTAACATTCTAATTCGCCCCATTGTGGGCGTTTTTTGTTTCAATAATTAATAATGTAATTAAATAGACTGAAATGAGTATAAATAAATCGGAAATAGCCGATAAAATTAAGAATGCAATTGAACAACTTGGTTACCTTTTAATAGAAATAAATTTTAGAGGAAACGAGAATGACCTTGTACTTGAAATTTTTATTGATAACGAAGATGGTATTATTACCTCCGATTGCGTTGATATAAGTAGAGTTTGCGGTGATTTAATTGAAACAGAAAATTTGATTGAATCCAAATATAGGCTCGATGTTTCTTCTCCAGGTATTGATAGACCCTTAATGTACATTCAACAATATAAGAAGAATATTAATAGATTTTTTGAATTGGAATTTGAAGGACAGGTGGCAGAAAAGTTTGAAGGCAAACTTTTAGATGTAAACGAAGATAAATTAAAATTTGAAATAGATAAAAAAATAGATGAAGTTAACTTTAATAATATTAAATCTGCAAAAGTTATTGTCAGATTTTAAGACGGAGGCTACCGCAAAATGAATAATGCAATAGTTGAAGCATTTTCCCAAATGGTTAGAGGAAAGAATGTTGATAGAGATGTTCTTGAAAATATTATAGAAGAAATATTTGGTGTTATGGTCAAAAAAAAATACGGACTTGAAGCCAATTTTGATGTTATCGCAAATATGGATAAAGGTGATATCGAAATATTTCTTGAACGTACAATTGTTGAAAAAGTTGAAGATCCTGAACGTGAAATTAGTATTGCTGAAGTAAACGAAAAAGGCAACGATGAAGAATTAGAAGTTGGTAATGATTATGTTGAAAAACTTGAACTTAGCTCATTTGGAAGACGCCTTATAAATCTTGCACGCCAAAGTCTTAATCAAAGGATTAGAGAAATTGAAAAAGAACTTGTTTATAACGAATATACTGAAATGATAGGCGAAATTATAGTTGGCGATATTTATCAAGTAAGACGTAATGATATTCTTGTTAACCACAATAAAAACGAATTACTATTGCCAAGAATTGAACAAATTCCTCGTGAACGATATAGAAAAGGCGATACTCTTAGAGCTGTAGTTAAAGAAGTTAGAAAAACTGCTAATGGACCAGTAATTATTATTTCAAGAGCCGATAATTTATTTTTGAAAAAATTATTTGAAATTGAAATTCCAGAAATTTATGATGGTATTATTGAAATTAAAAGAATTGCCCGCGAACCAAGCGAAAGAGCTAAAGTTGCTGTTGAATCACAAGACCCAAGAATTGATGCTGTTGGTGCTTGTGTTGGAATGAAAGGTGTTAGAATTCATGCAATTGTTCGTGAGTTAAATAACGAAAACATAGATGTAGTAAATTATTCAGATGATCCTGTTACCTTAATTCAAAGAACTTTGGCTCCAGCTAAATTAAAGCAAATTGAAATTGATGAGGAAGGGAAAAGATGCTCTGTTGCTGCAGATAACGACCAAGTATCACTTATTGTTGGTAGAAATGGTGTTAATATTAGACTTGCGATGAAATTAACTGGATACGAAATTGATGTTATTCGTGAAGAAAAACCATTTGAAGAATATGATGATGATATTGAACTTGTTGAATTAAGAGAAGAATTAGGAACAGAAATTGTTGATTTATTAATAAAAAACAGATACGATACTGCAGTTGAAATTTTAACAGCTGGTTTAGATAAACTTAAAGAGATTGAATCTTTAGATGATGAAAAAGCTAATGAAATTTTTGAGATTATTAAAAATCAATTTGAAGAAGAATAAAATTTAAAATTATGGGTAATTTCCAATATGGTTACAACTAATAAACAGAAGAAATATAGAGTTTACAAGTATGCTTCAGAGATTAATATCTCTACTGATGCTATAATTGCTTTTTTGAATAGTAAAGGATATGAAGTAAAAAATCATACAGTCCTTATGTCCGATGAAATGCTCGAGGAAGTACAGTCACATTTTAAAAAAGATATTGATAAAGCCGAAGAGCATAAAAGAAAAGTTGCTAAATTTATTGAAAAAAGAGCCGAGAGAGCTGGCACGGATGTTAACAAAGAATCCTTAGAAGAAAGTATTGAGATATCTGATGTAAGACAAGAAGTTGTGACAGAAACCATTATTGAAACTGTTGAAGAAAAAGCTGATGAAATAAATATTCCAGAGCCGAATATTTTAACTGTAGAAGATCCAAAAGTTGAAGTTGATGCAAGTAATCAAGTTAAAGATGAAATTGTTGAACAGCCAGTTGACGAAAAAACAAAAGAGACAAAAACTGAAATAAATGTTCAAGAAGTGGAAAAACCTGTAGAGGAAATTATTTCTTTTGAGGAAGATAACTCGGAAATTGAAACAGGTGTTTATCAAACTGATGCCGAAAAAGAGCTTAATGGAAGAAAAAAAGGGTTAACTATTATTGGCAAAATAGCTCTCCACGACAAAAGAAGAGATAAAAAGAAGAAAAAACCAGTCGTTTCTGAAATAGTAAAAGTTACACCAAAACCTCAAGTAGCAAAACCTCAAGTAGCAAAACCTATTGAAAAAAATGAAGATACAGATGCTAAAGAAGGTGAGAAAAAGAAGAAATTTAGAAGAAAAAAGAAATCTGTAGAAGTTGAAGAAACCGTACAATCAAAAAAATTCAAAAAAGTTAAAAAAGCAGAAATAGATAAGCGCGAAGTTGATGCCGCTATTAAAAGAACAATGATTAGTATTGATGATATTGCTACTGCTGAACGGGCAAGTGCTAAAAAACGTCGTAAAAAAGAACAAATTGAAGAGCAAGAAAAAATTATTGAACAACAAGAATTAGACGAGAATAAAATTAAGGTAACAGAATATATAGCTGTTAACGAAATTGCCAATTTGATGAATGTTTCGGTTAGTGATGTTATCTCCAAATGTATGGGTCTTGGTCTAATGGTTTCAATAAATCAAAGATTAGATGCAGAAACAATTACATTATTAGCAGATGAATTTGGTTTTGAAGTTGAATTTGAAGATGAATATATCGCGGATTCTTTAGCTGATAATGAAGACGAAGAAGATACACTTCAACCTCGTCCACCTGTTGTTACTATAATGGGTCACGTTGACCATGGTAAAACCTCATTGCTGGACTATATTAGGCGTGCAAATGTTGTGGCTGGTGAATCTGGTGGAATTACACAGCATATTGGTGCTTATCAAGTTGAAGTTCAAGATGCAAAAAAAATTACATTCCTCGATACTCCAGGTCACGAAGCATTTACTGCCATGCGTGCTCGTGGAGCAAAAGTTACCGATATTGTTGTTATTATTGTTGCTGCAGATGATGCGGTAATGCCCCAAACTGTTGAAGCAATAAATCATGCACAGGCTGCAACGGTGCCCATTATTATTGCAATTAATAAAATTGATAAACCCAATTCAAATATTGAAAAAATAAAACAGCAATTGTCTGAAAGAAATATTTTAATTGAAGAATGGGGTGGAAAATATCAAGCAGTTGAAATTTCGGCTAAGACAGGTCTTAATGTTGATTTGCTTTTAGAGAAAATTTTATTAGAAGCAGAATTATTAGAGTTAAAAGCAAATCCAGATAGACTTGCTCGTGGAAGCGTTATCGAATCGCAAATGGAACCAGGACGCGGAATTACGGCGACTGTTTTAATTGATAAAGGAACTCTTAAAGTTGGTGATCCATTTGTTGCTGGTAATTTCCAAGGTAGAGTTCGTGCAATGTTTGATGAAAGGAATAAAAAAGTTAACGAGGTTTCACCCGCTACACCAGTTCTAATTTTAGGTTTTGAAGGCTCGCCTCAGGCTGGTGATGTTTTTGCTGTTGTAGAATCTGAACGTGAAGCAAGAGAAATTGCTCTAAAAAGACAACAATTAAAGCGTGAACAAGATAACAGACAAGTACGTCATATTACATTGGACCAAATTGCTATGCAAATTAGCCAAGGTGCAGTAAAAGAACTTCCAATTATTGTTAAAGGTGATGTAGATGGCTCGGTTGAAGCACTTGCAGATTCGTTAATGAAACTTTCAAATAAGGAAGTGGCTGTTAATGTAATTCACAAAGCTGTTGGTGGAATTACTGAAGGCGATGTTCTGCTTGCTGCTGCTTCTCAAGCAATTATTATAGGGTTTCATGTTAGAGCTAATAATAATGCTCGCAAATTGGCAGAAACGGAAAACGTTGACATTAGGTTATATAATGTTATTTATGATGCAATAAATGAAGTAAAATCTGCACTTGAAGGACTTTTATCTCCAATAGTTTCAGAAAAATTTGTTGCAACAGTTGAAATTCGTGATACATTTAAAGTTCCCAAAATTGGCACTGTTGCTGGATGTTATGTTACAGATGGTAAAATTACACGATCAGATAAAATTAGATTATTCCGCAATGGAATTGTTATTTATGAAGGAAATCTAGCAACACTTAAACGCTTCAAAGACGATGTTAAAGAAGTTGTTGCTGGTTACGAATGTGGTTTAAACATTGCTAACTTTAATGATATTAAAGTAAATGATATAATTGAAGCATATCAATTTGTTGAAACAAAACAGAAGTTGAGTTAAAAATTTGTCGACAAGATTACAAAAAATAGCAGAATTTATGAAGGAAGAACTTAGTTTAATATTTCTTCATAAAATTAATGACCCAGAGTTGGGAATGCTTACTATTACTTCGGTAAAAGTTACTCCCGATGCAAAAAATGCAAAAATATATATATCAATTTTTGATAAAGTGGGTAGAGATGTAAAAATAGCTAAATTAAATAGCATAAAAGGATATATAAAAGGACAGTTGTCAACAAAAATGAGTCATTTAAGAAAAATGCCAGATATTGATTTTTATCTTGATGATACATTAGATTATGTTGAAAAGATGGAAAATCTTTTTAAAAAAATTCACGAAAATGATAACAAACAAAACGATTGATCTTTTAAATACTGATTATGCTTCTGGTGAAGTGATTTTAATTGATAAGGAAAAAGGTAAAAGTTCTTTTAACATTATTTATCGTATACGAAAAATTGTTAATGTTAAAAAAGTTGGTCATGCAGGAACTTTAGACCCAGCTGCAACTGGACTATTAATTGTATGCGTTGGAAAAAAAACTAAAGAAATTTACAAATATCAAGATTTAAATAAAATATATTCTGGAACAATTGAGCTTGGTAAACAAACTCCTTCAATGGATGGAGAGACCGAGTTTATTGAAGAAAAAGATTTTTCTTATGTTTCGTATGAAATGATTGAAGAAGCAAGAAAGAGCTTTTTGGGAGAAATTAAACAAATTCCTCCAATGTATTCTGCCTTAAAGCAGAATGGAAAAAGGCTTTATAAATTAGCCCGAAAAGGTGTTGAGGTAGAAAGAAAACCTCGTGAAATTACAATTTATGATTTTGAAATTACAAGAATTGAACTACCAGAAATAGATTTCAAAATTAGGTGTTCTAAAGGAACTTATATTAGAGTTATCGCAAATGATTTTGGTGAAAAATTAAATTGTGGTGGGTATCTAAAATTGCTTAGAAGAGAAGCAATTGGAGAGTTCAAAGTTGATGACGCCATTACAGTTGATGAGTTGAGAGAAATGAATAAAATTTTGGAAAGTTGATTGTAATGAATATTTTTAAATCAATTGATGAAATTAATAAGGATGAAAATACGGTTTTAACAATTGGAACTTTTGACGGAATTCATAAAGGTCATAAATATCTTTTTGATAAATTAAAACTATATTCAAATCAAAATAATTTGAGAAATGTGGTTATTACTTTTGAACCACATCCAAGAACAGTAGTTTCTGATTTTCAAATTCAATTATTGACAACTTTAGAGGAAAAAGCAGAACTTTTATCTCAACTTGGAATTGATAATCTTTTAGTTATTAATTTCTCAAAAGAATTTGCTGAGCAGACGTCGGAAGAATTTATTACAAATATTATTTGTAATAAAATTGGTGTTAAGCACATAATTATTGGTCACGATCATAAATTTGGTAAAAATAGAAATGGTGACGATATTGAGCTTATTGAACTTGGTGAAAAAAATAATTTTACCGTTGAATGCTTAGATGCAATAAAAAATGATGAAAATATTATTAGCAGTACTAAAATTAGAAATGCACTTTTAGCTGGTGACGTTCAAAATGCAAACATGTTGCTTGGTAGAAATTATTGTTTTCATGGAATTGTTGTAAAAGGAGTTTCACGAGGAAAAATTCTTGGTTTTCCTACTGCAAATATAAATGTAGCAGATAAAAACAAATTAATTCCTAAAAATGGTGTTTATATTGTAAAGGCATATGTTGAAGATGAAATTGTTTATGGTGTTATGAATGTTGGGTTACGTCCAACATTTGAAGATACAATAGATGTTGTTATTGAAGCTCATCTTTTTGAGTTTAATAAAAACGTGTATGACAAGGATATTAAAATTGAATTGCTAAATAGAATTAGAGATGAACAAAAATTTAATAGTAAGGAAGAATTGATCTATCAGATTGGTAAAGATAAAAAACAAGCCATCCAATTTGTTGGAAAGATAATTAACTAATTAACTTCGGAAAGGTTCTGAAGTTACATCGAATTAATAATAGGAGAAATTCAAAATGAATTTAACAAAAGAAGAAAAACAAGAAATTATTAGCAAATTTGGCGATAATGAAAAAGACAGCGGTAAAGCAGAAGTACAAGTTGCTCTTTTAACTGCTCGTATCAACAAACTTACTGCACATTTTTCTGAACACAAAAAAGACCACCATTCAAGAAGAGGTTTATTAATGATGGTTGGTAAAAGAAGAAGATTGCTAAACTATGTTGCTCGTCAAGATATAGAACGATATAGAAGCATAATTAAAGAATTGAAATTAAGAAAATAAGGCTTAAATAATGATTATAACAAAAGAAGTTGAAATAGGCGGAAAGAAATTATCAATAGAAACTGGACGCTTTGCAAAACAGTCTAACGGGGCTGTAATGGTAAGCTATGGCGATACTATGGTTTTAGTAACCGTAGTAGCCTCAAAAAAAACGAATACTACATTGGATTATTTCCCTTTATCAGTTGAATATAAAGAAAGATATTTTGCTGCTGGTAAATTTCCTGGTGGATTTATTAAACGCGAGGGTCGCCCTACAGAAAAAGAAATTTTAAGTGGACGTTTAATTGACAGACCAATTAGACCACTTTTCCCAAGTGAATATAATAACGACACGCAAATTGCTGCGTTTGTTTATTCATTTGATGGCGAAAATGACCCTGACGTAATAGCTGCTGTTGGAGCTTCTGCTGCGTTAGCAATTTCAGATATTCCATTTCTTGAGCCAATTGGCGAAGTAAGAGTTGGAAGAATTAATGGTGAATTTATTGTTAACCCAACAGTAAGTCAAATTAAAGAAAGTGATTTGGAATTAACCATTGCTGGAACTGAAACTTCAATTATGATGGTTGAAGGTGAATCACTAGAAGCAAGTGAAGATGATATTTTAAATGCACTTAAATTTGCTCATGTCGAAATTGTTAAAATAATTGATCTTCAAAAAGAATTAGTTGCAGCGTGCGGACTTCCCAAAATGGTAGTTGAAACTAAATTAATTAATCAAGAACTTGTTAATGAAGTTAATGCATTAGCTTATGATAAATACAAAGAAGTAGTTTATTCTGTTTTAACTAAAGAAGTTCGTTATGCAAAAAATGATGCAATAAATGCAGAAGCTCTTGAAGCATTAGCAGAAAAATATCCAGAAGATGAAACGGACATTAAAAATATTTTGCACGATATCGAAAAAGATTTGATGCGTAAAAGAATATTAGAAGAAGGTGTGCGTCTTGATGGTAGAAATCTTACAGAAATTAGACAAATTACATCCGAAGTTGGAATTATTCCTAGAACTCATGCCTCTGCACTTTTTACACGTGGAGAAACTCAATCACTTACTACCGTTACGCTTGGTACTGCTAAAGATGAACAAATTGTTGATGGTCTTGGAGAAGAAAACAAAAAAGCATTCTATCTTCACTATAACTTTCCACCATTTAGTGTTGGCGAAACAGGACGCTATGGCGGACAGGGTAGAAGAGAGATTGGACACGGAAATCTTGCAGAAAGAGCTTTGAAATTTGTAGTTCCGTCAAAAGAAAATTTTCCGTACACAATTCGTATAAATTCGGATATTCTTGAATCGAACGGCTCTTCTTCAATGGCAACGGTTTGTGCTGGCTCGTTAGCAATGATGGATGCTGGAATACCAGTAAAAAAAGCTATTTCTGGAATTGCAATGGGATTAGTAAAAGAAGGCGAAAAATTCGCTGTTCTTTCAGATATACTTGGAAACGAAGATCACCTTGGCGACATGGATTTTAAAGTAGCTGGTTCAGTCGAAGGAATTACTGCCATTCAAATGGATATTAAAATTCAAGGAATATCTTTTGAAATTATGGAAAAAGCACTTGCTCAAGCTAAAGATGGAAGAATGCATATTTTAGGAAAAATGAATGAAACACTTGCAGCTGCCAGAGAATCCATTTCTCCTTATGCACCTTCACTTATTTTTATTCAAATAAATCCTGAAAAAATTGGTGCAGTTATTGGACAAGGCGGAAAAATTATTCAAGGAATTCAACGTGATTTTAATGTTGAAATAAATATTGAAGAAGATGGAAAAGTTGCAATTGCTGGAGTTAATATTGATGACGCTCGTCGTGCAAAAGATTATATTAAAGGAATTGTTACTGACCCCGAAATAGGAATGGAATATGTTGGTAAAGTAATTAAAATTGCCGATTTTGGTGCTTTTGTTGAATTTATTCCAGGTGTTCAAGGACTTTTGCACATTTCACAAATTGCACTTGAACGTGTTAATAAAGTTTCTGATTTTCTTAAAGAAGGTGATATTATACCCGTTAAATTGTTAAAAATGGAAAATGGGAAATATTCTTTATCTCGAAAAGCTTTATTGGAAGATCAAAAAGCAACTGAGAAAAAAGAAAATATTTCGGAAATAAAAGAAATCTAAATTAAATTAAACCGGATAAATTATTTATCCGGTTTTTTATTAATATTTAGAAAGGACAAATTTGAAACAACAAAAATTGGCGTTTTATAAAAATGTTTTAGTATCTGTGTCCGTTTTATTTGATATAACTTTGAAATATTAATCAAATGAAACTTAAAAATTTTGATTTAGGCAATAAATTAATTGTTGCTCCTATGGCCGATGTTTCAGATGCTCCTTTTAGAAAAATTTCAAAAGAGTATGGTGCTGGCTTAACTTATACTCCAATGGTTAGTGCTAAAGGAATTGTTGAAAATGATTTTCACGCATTGCAACTATTTTCTTTTGGTCGTGACGAAAAACCAATTGGAGTTCAATTATTGGGAAACAGCCCCGATTATTTAGCTGGTGCAGTTCAAGAATTAAAAAATTACAAACCAGATGTAATTGATATTAATTGCGGCTGCCCTGTTGATAAAGTAACTAAACATAATCTTGGTGCTCAATTGTTAGATGACCCAATTTATATGGGAAAACTAATAGAATCAATGGTTAAAGTTGCCGGAGATATTTCAATATCTGTAAAGTTACGTTTAGGAAAAAGTGATGGTAAAATTAATATTTTAGAAACATCAAAAATTGCTCAAGAAAGTGGTGCTTCATTTATAATTGTTCATACAAGAACAAAAAATAAAAAATATAAAGAAGACCCGGATTGGGAATGGTTACGAAAGGTGAAAGACACAGTAAAAATTCCAGTTGTTGGAAATGGCTCACTTTTTACGCCACAAGATATTAAAAGAATGATTGCCGAGACAGGGATTGATTCTGTAATGATAGCACGTGGTGCTCTCGGAAATCCTTTTATTTTTAATAGATATAACAAATATTATGAAACAGGCGAAGATTCTGGTGAGCCTACAATAGAGGAAGTTGCTGAAGCTGCAATTAAGCATAGCAAATTATTAGCTCGTGAATATTCTGATGTGATTGCTACAATTAAAGCAAGAAAGAATATTGTATGGTATTTTAAAAATTTGGATGGTGTAATGGTTTTTGCATCCAAAATTATGCGAGCTAAAAACATTGAAGAACAAATTGAAATAATTCACGAACATATTGAAAACTTAAAACAAAATTTTTATTCTAAAGATGATCGTGAATTAATTGACCAAAAGTTTAAAGAACGGGTTCTCTTTTGGTTAGATGAATAATTTATGGTAATCCGTTAGATAGAGATGGGTAAATGTTAAAAGAAATTATTATTAGTGCAACCGAATCTCAGAATAGAATTGCTATTGCTGAAGATAGACAATTGGTTGATTTTTTTGTAGAGCATCCTGAAAAAGATAGGATGGTTGGAAATATTTATTTGGGCAAAGTAGCTCGTGTTCTTCCTGGAATTAGAGCCGTTTTTATTGATATTGGATTAAAACACGACGCCTTCCTTCACTTTTCGGATATTGGTGATACAGTTAAAGATAATCTCAATTTTGTTGATGTTGATTATGTTGATGAAACTGAAGAAGAGGGTGAAGTAAAAGTAACAAAACCTAATACAGAGTCACAAACAAATGATGATGATATTCCAAACGAAAATAATACAGAAATAAAAAGTAGAATTCCTCGTCTAAAAAAAGGACAAGAGATATTGGTTCAAATTATTAAGGAACCAGTTAAAGGTAAAGGTGTTCGTGTATCAACTTCATTTTCAATTCCTGGCAGATTTTGTGTGCTAATTCCTTACGAAGGGAAAATTGGAATTTCCAAAAAAATTGTTGATTTCAGAGAAAAGAGAAGATTAAAAAAATTAGCACGTGAAATAATTCCATCAAATTGTGGGTTAATTATTAGAACCGCTTCAAAAGACCAATCAGAAGAAACATTAAGTGCTGACTTAAATTATTTGAGCAAAACTTGGGTTCAAGTGCAAGATGAGGTTAAAAAGAATACTCCACCTTATTTAGTTTATAAAGATTTAAGTACCACAATTAGTGTTATCCGAGATTTATTTACCGAAGATGTTTCCAATATTTTTATTGATTCTAAAAAATTATATAAAGAAATTAGAACTTATGTTCATACTCATCAACCAGAAATAGTGGAGAAGGTTAACTTTTATAAAAGTTCAATTCCAATTTTTGAAGAATTTAAAATAGAAGAACAAATAAAAGGCATGATGAATCGGAAGGTTACTTTGCCGAGTGGCGGATACCTTTTTATTGAACATACTGAAGCTATGACAGTTATTGATGTAAATAGTGGAAGATATGCTGCAAAAAAAGAACAAGAGCAAAATTCTCTTAAAACCGATTTAGAAGCTGCACGCGAAATTGCTCGTCAATTAAGACTTAGAGATATAGGTGGTTTGCTTGTTGTAGATTTTATTGATCTTGAGGAAGATAAAAATAGAAAGAAAATTTACGACGAACTTAAAAAAGAATTCAAAAGAGATAGAGCTAAAATTGCAATGTTACCAATGACTGATTTTGGAATCATGCAAATTACCCGCCAAAGAATTCGCGAAAACATTATGCAATCTACTCACGAATTATGCCATTGTTGCGATGGAACTGGTTTAATGCAAAAAAAATCTAATATTATCAATGAAATTGATCAATGGCTAAAGCGTTACAAAAACGAAGGGAATAGGCAATCACTTAGGTTAATTGTACATAATTCTTTAGGACTTAAACTTCGAATTGGAACTTTTTCTACGATGAAAAAATTACAGTTAAAATATTTTATTAGAATAAAACTTGAAGAGAAAAACGATGTTAATCCCCAATCATTTAGATTTATTAATTCTAAAACAGAAAAAGAAATTACAAATGATTATTTATAAAGTTTTGTAACTTTACATTAGTTATTAATAATTACGAGGTATATATGAAATTTTTTATTGATACAGCAAACATCAATCAAATTAAAGAAGCTGAAGAAATGGGCATTTTGGATGGCGTTACAACAAATCCATCTTTAATTGCTAAAGAAAAAGGTAATCGTGACCAAATTTTGGCAAAAATAGCAAAAATTGTAAATGGTCCTATTAGTGGTGAAGTTCTTGCACTTGATTATGAAGGGATGGTAAAAGAAGGTAAAGAATTAGCATCAATTCATGAAAACATTGTTGTAAAAATTCCTTTAATAAAAGAAGGTATTAAAGCTGTTAAAACATTAACTGAATTGGGAATTAAAACAAATGTAACTCTTTGTTTTTCTGCTTCACAAGCCATTTTAGCTGCAAAAGCCGGTGCAACATTTATTTCACCTTTTGTTGGAAGACTTGATGATATTAGTTATGTTGGAATGGATTTAGTGGATCAAATTGCTCAAATTTATGCTAATTATGGATATGAAACTCAAATAATTGTAGCAAGTGTGCGAAGTCCATTACATATTGTTGAAGCAGGTTTAATTGGTGCAGATATTGTTACAGTTCCTTTTAATGTTATAGAACAATTATTTAAACATCCTCTTACAGATATAGGTATTGAAAAATTTTTAGCTGATTCCAAAAAATAAATTAAAGAGATTATGAAAAAGACAAATTTTTACAGTAAGCATGTTGAATTAGGTGCAAAAATAGTTGAATTTGCTGGTTATCAAATGCCAGTTCAATATTCATCTATTATTGATGAACACAAAGCTGTTCGAAACTCAGTGGGAATTTTTGATATTTCTCACATGGGTGAAGTTATTATTAAAGGCGATAAAGCCTTCGATTTTGTGCAACGTATAACTGTTAATGATGTTGCCAAACTTACTATTGGCAGAATTCAATATACTGCAATGTGTTACGAAGATGGCGGAATTGTTGATGATTTATTAGTTTATAAACTTAATGAAAATGAATTTTTGCTTGTAATTAATGCTTCCAATATTGAAAAAGATATAGAATGGATGCACAAAAATAATTTATTTGGTGTCGAAATTATAAACGACAGTGAGGATTATTCACTAATTGCACTTCAAGGACCAAAATCTAAAAAAACTCTTCAAAAAATTTGCGATAATTCTTTAGAAATGGAATATTATCATTTTATTATTGCAAAATGTGGTGGAAAAGATGTAATTATTTCTCGCACTGGTTATACTGGTGAACTTGGTTATGAAATTTATATTAAAGGCTCTGAATCTGAATCACTTGAAATATGGGATGCCCTTTTTGAAGCTGGTGAAAAATATAAAATTAAACCAATTGGTCTTGGTGCAAGAGATACTTTACGTCTTGAAATGGGGTTTTGTCTTTATGGAAACGACATTGATGCAACAACTAACCCAATTGAAGCTGGTCTTGATTGGATAACAAAAGTTAAAAAAGGTGAGTTTGTTGGAAGAGATGCTATTTTAGAAATTAAATCAAATGGTGTTAAACGCAAATTAGTTGCAATTGCTTTCGAAGGAAAAATAATTCCGCGACATGGATATGAGATTTATAACAATAGCATTTTAATAGGTCACGTAACAAGTGGTACAATGAGTCCTATTTTAGAAAAGCCAATTGCTATGGGTTATGTTGATGTGGAATACTCAGATTTTGATTCTGAAGTTTTTATTAAAATAAGAAATAAAGAAATAAGTGGCAAAATAGTGACATTGCCATTTATTAGCAGATAATTATTTTATCAATTGATAAATTCCATTAATAGTGAGTATTAATAATAAATGAAAGTGAATGTTATTTTATCACCAAACAATGTAGATGACCTGTATTTTACTGGTAAAACAACTGTTGTTATAGATGTTTTAAGAGCAACTTCAGTTATTCTTAAAGCGCTGGATTCAAAAGCGAAAGAAGTTATTCCAGTTGGGTCAATTGATTTTGCAATGAAAATTTCTGTTAATTCTCATGGCGGACAAACCTTATTATGTGGTGAAAGAAATACTCAAATGATAGAAGGTTTCGATTTAGGAAATTCACCATCTGAATATACAGAGGAAAGAGTTGGTGGTAAATCAATAATTTTGTTTACTACTAATGGATCAAAAGCAATAGTTAAGGCAAAGTATTCTGATAAAGTATTTATTGCAAGTTTCAATAATTTATCTACAATAGCTGATCATTTAATTAAGTTAAATAATGATGTCGAAATTATCTCATCTGGTGCGAGTGGAATATTTTGTCTTGAGGATACAATTTGTGCTGGTGCTTTGGTAAAGTTAATAATGGAAAAAAAACCAGATATTAAATTAACAGATGCTACAAACGCAAGTCTTACTCTTAATGAAAAATATGGTAAAGATATAAAGTTGATGTTAGAAAATTGTGAGCATGGAAAAATATTAAAGACAAATGATTTTGAATCTGATCTTGATTTTTGTTCCACTGTTGATAATATTCCCTTAATACCCTATTTCACTGGTGGTGAAATAAAATTATTAAATAATGAAATAATTGATAGCCAAAGTAATTAGTTAGGTTTTATTTATGGCGGTAAAAACAACAACAAAAAAAAGTAATAATAATATTACTGTTTCTAAAGAAAAGAAAAAAAAATTACTTGGTGTTGCTCTCATATTAATTGCAGTTTTGTCGCTTCTTAGCATACTTTCTTATTCAAGATACGATGTTGCTAATCTATATTTTGGTTTTACCGATTTATTCAAAATATTTTCTTCCGACCCAGAATTTGTTTCGCGTGCTTCAAGTGTACATAATTGGCTTGGAATTTTAGGGGCTTACCTTTCAAACTTTTTTATCAATTCAACTATCGGATATTTTTCAATTGTTTTTCCTGTGTTGTTATTTATATGGGGTTTTGCAATTATTAAAGAGGATAATTATAAATTATCTTTACATCTTTCAAATTTCCTAATAGCTTTCGCGCTAATTCTTGCATCATTTTTTGGAATGCTTCGGGTTGAATTACATCTTCTTTCAGATTTTATTGAATTATCAGGAAATGTTGGTGATTTTTTTGGTGGTGCAATAGGGCGATTATTAGGCGGATTAGGAAGTATAATAGTGTTAATTTCCATTTTAACTATATCAACAATAATTGCTTTTGATATTAAATTGGAAAGTATATTTGAATTTATAAAAGGAAATATTAGCGGTGCTTTTGAAGAAGATAGCGAAACCAAAATTAGGATAATTAAGGATAAAGAAAGTAGTAATTTAGAAAAAATAATTGAAATGAATAAAGAGGATGTAAAATCAAAATCCTCGTTGTTAAAAAGGAATAAAAATAAAATTGACGAATCAATAAATTCATTTCCAGATGAAATTCAACTTGATGAAACAAAAATTAGAATAGTTCACAAAGCAATAAATGAAGAGCCCGAAAAGCACGATCCTTCCTTGGAACCATTGGAACCACAAATCAGTAAAGAAATTATAATTAAAAAGAATGACATGTTAAGTCCAAAAGATGAAGAGGATTTACCTGAACCTTGGGAAGAAAAAATTAAATTTATTCCTCCAAGTTTAAATCTTTTAGACATGGTGCTTGATGAGGATAACAAAGTTTCTGAAGCAGAATTAAAGCATAATGCAGAATTACTAAAAGAAAAACTTTTACTTTTTGATATAAAAATAGAAGACATTTCTGTTACTCCAGGTCCGGTTGTAACACAATATGAAATAGTGCCAGCAGCTGGAGTGAAAATTAGTCGTATTGTAAGTCTTGAGAATGACATTGCTCTAGCTCTTGCTGCTCGCGGAATTAGAATAATTGCCCCAATTCCAGGCAAAAGTGCCATTGGTGTTGAAATTCCAAACGAAAAATCAACCATCGTGAGAGCTCGTTCTGTACTTGCTGGATTAAAAAATTCAAAAGCTGCGTTACCAATTGCATTAGGTAAAACAATTATTGGTGATATTTATATAACTGATTTAGCATTAATGCCGCATTTATTAGTCGCTGGAGCTACAGGCTCGGGGAAAAGTGTTGGAATAAATATGCTAATAACTAGTTTATTGTATGCAAAACATCCATCGGATGTAAAGTTTGTAATTGTTGACCCAAAGAAAATAGAGCTTTCGTTTTATGGAAAATTGAATAAACACTTTTTGGCAATTTCACCAGATTTGGATGAAGAAATTATTACAATGCCTGCAAATGCCTTGTTAGCCCTTAAATCAGTTGAATTTGAAATGGAAAAAAGATATGACAAACTTGCTAAAGCTGGTGTAAGAAATATTATTGATTATAATATTAAAGTAAATAATCCTAAAACCCGTCCATCAGATACTGATAAAATTAAACATTATAAATTGCCATATATTGTTGTAGTTATTGATGAATTAGCCGATTTAATGATTACTTCGGGTAAAGAGGTTGAAGAACCAATTGCTCGAATTGCACAACTTGCAAGAGCGGTAGGAATTCATCTTGTAGTTGCTACTCAGCGTCCTTCTGTAAATGTAATTACAGGTGTAATAAAAGCAAATTTTCCTGCACGTATTGCATATCAAGTGGCTACAAAAGTTGATTCACGCACAATTCTTGATATGAATGGAGCAGAACAATTACTTGGTCGTGGCGACATGCTATTTCTTCCCGGTGGAATGCCAAAACCAATTCGTATTCAAAATGCATTTATTTCAACCGAAGAAGTTGAAAAAGTTACAAATGCAATCTATATTCAAGATGGATATAAAAAACGCTACTTCCTACCATCACTTATGGAAAAGAGAAACGATCCTGATGCTAATTTCTTATCCGATCTTGACCCAATGTTCGAAGAAGCAGCGCAAGTTATTATTAGACATCAACAAGGTTCGGTTTCATTACTCCAGAGAAAATTGAAACTTGGTTATTCGAGGGCTGCGAGAGTAATGGATCAACTTGAACAAGCTGGTATTGTTGGGCCACCAGATGGAAGTAAAGCTCGCGAAGTAATTTGCGAAAGCGAGGAACAGCTTCAAACAATTATTAGGTCAATATAATGAACTTAAAACTGCTCTTTTTTTTTGTAATTCCTATTCTTGTTTATTCGCAAAATGCTAATGAAGTAATCAAAAATTTACAAGATAGATTTACCCAAACACAAACTTTGCAAGCCGAATTTAGCCAAACTATTTATTCAAATAACAACAATAAATTAAATTCCCTTTCTGGCAAATTTTACTTTAAAAAAGAAAATAATTTTGCCATTATTCTTCAAAATAGAGATATTGTTTCTGATGGAATTTCAGTTTGGAATTATGATAAAACACAAAAAAAAGTAGTGATTTCTCCTTTTGAGACAGGGAATACTGCATTTTCATTAAATGAAATAATTTATTCTTACCCAGAAAAATGTGAATTAACATTAATTGATAATAATGATAATAATTTTACAATTAAGAGTATTCCAAACAATTCAGAGTATAGTTTCAAGGAAGCTTACATAACCATAAATAAAAATTATTTATTAAATAAAATTGAAATAGTAGATTTTAATAATATTAAATACGCTTTTGAATTATTTTTTATAGAAATCAATCCCAAAATTGACGAGGAGAAATTTCAATTTAATCCCCCAAAAGAGATAGAAACAATTGACCTCCGATAATAAAAAAAATAATATAAAGAAATATTTAAGCTTTCTTATTTCAATTTTATTAATGTTTCTTTTCTTTTATCTTGCATTTAAAGATGTGGATTTTCAGTCTGTATTTCAAATTTTATCGCAACTATCTTTTAGCTGGGTTGCTGTATTTCTTTTTGCATTCTTTTTATCCCATTTTTTACGTGCTTTACGTTGGAAAAAAATGTTAGATTCAACAAATCCTAACACATCTATTCTAAATCTTTTTGGTGCAACAATGATTGGATATGGATTAAATAGTATTATTCCAAGACTTGGAGAACTGTATCGTGGTTTTTTTGCTGGTAAATGGGAAAATATTTCAAGATCGGCAGTATTGGGAACTATTATTGTGGAAAGAGTTATTGATATTTTAGCACTTGGAATTTCAGTTTTAATTAGTGTATTAATTTATAATGGTGATTTATTCTCTGACATTGAATGGTTAAAATCAACTGTGGTTTTTGGATTTGCAACTATATTTTTGGTTATTTTAATTCTTGTTTTATTGGTAAAATTTAAGCAAAAATTCTATTCGCTTATTGTAAATGTTGTTGGAAAATTTTCAAAAAAACTTGCAACTAAAATTGCCTATATTTTTGAAATGCTTATTGATGGTTTTGCATCAATTAAAGGAACTTCAAATTATATTTGGGTTATTTTATATTCAATTTTAATAATGCTTAATTATGGTCTTTCTGCTGAATTGGGATTTTATGTATTAAATCAACAAAATAGTTTTGATGTTAATTATTCAATGGCTTGGATTGTAATGACAATTAGCGCTTTTGGTATCATTATTCCTACTCCAGGTGGAGCTGGCACATATCACTTTATTGGAATTTCAATTTTGGTTTCATTATTTGCTTTTACAAGCGAAGCCGCTTCTGCTTATGTGATATTAACTCATACTATTTCTATCTTTGTTTTCATAATATCTATGTTTTTATTTATGGGTTATATTAATAACAAAAGAGCAAAAATGGGACTTCCAGAAGAGAATTTTTATAGTGTAATAAAAGGGGATAAAACTGAATGAAAAAAAACAGTTTTCTGTTTATAATACTTTTAGCCTCAATTAATCCAAACTTTGCACAAGTTGATATTGCTGCTGGAATGGGAATTAGCTTTGTTTATGCACCATCGCTTAATTCGTACCTTGAAATGCGGGCTGATGATGGTGTAAATCCATTTTTATCAACTGCGGAATTTTTTGGTGAAATAGATTATGCAATCTCCGAAAAATATCAAATTGGTTTTGAATATGTTTATACCCTTTTTGATTTTGCTTCATCCTATGCTGGTAATTATAGTTTAAGTTATAATCATCATAAACCTTCGGTTTTAGGGTATTATGTTATTTCTGGGAATGGCTATAAATTCAAATTTGGTTTTGGTACGGGTTTGAGAATAATTAATTTAACCGAGGATATTTCAATTAAAGAAAGCTATGATGTTATAGGCATTGGCTTTTTAATTAAAGCACAAGCTCACACTAAGCTTGGAGATAAATTCTATGCAAACATTGGAAGTTCTTTGCGAACTGATTTTACTGGGAATCCAACAAATAAATTTGGAAGTTTTCACGATAGTATCAATATTAACTCTATTTCCATAAGTGTAAATCTCGGAATTTCATATTTCTTTTAAAAATAGTATAGGACAATAAATGACTTTTATAGAAGCAATAATACTTGGCTTAATTCAAGGTTTAACAGAATTTTTACCAATTAGCAGTACTGGTCACTTAACCATTGCTGGAAAATTAATGAACTTAATTTCAGATAAAAATCCAGAGCATTGGACTGCCTTTATTGCAGTTATCCAACTTGGCACTTTATTAGCAATTGTAATATATTTTTGGAAGGATTTGTGGAATATTTTTATTGATTTTATGAAAGAAAATTTAATAAAACCACAAAAAATTTCTTCACAAAATACTAATTCAAAAATGGGTTGGATGATAATTCTTGGGTCAATTCCAGTAGCTATAATTGGACTTGGATTCAAAGATATTATTGAAGGTGCTTTAACAAAAAATTTATATTTAATTGCAATAAGTTTAATTGTTCTTGCAATTATTTTAGCAATTGCCGAAAAAGTTGGAAAATTTAAGCGTGAACTAAAAGATTTAACGTGGAAAGATGCTTTAATTATTGGATTTGCGCAATCTTTAGCATTAATCCCGGGTTCATCGCGTTCTGGAACTACTATCACTGCTGGTCTTTTTATGGGATTAAAGCGTGAAACGGCTGCAAGATTTTCGTTTCTATTAAGTGTGCCTGCAATTTTAGGTAGCGGATTACTTGAATTTTATCACTCATTAGAATATCTTCAATTTGATGGAATGGTAAGTTTAATTACAGCAACAATTACTTCGGCAATTAGCGGTTATGTTACTATTGCTCTTTTACTTGCATTCCTAAAAAAGAATTCAACAATTATATTTGTTTATTGGAGAATTGCTGTGGGGATTCTTATTTTTATTTTAATAAGTGGTAATTTTATAAATCCATAATTCTAATTTTTAATAATTAATTAAAAGGTATATATGAAACAGATAGTGTTTTTATTATTCTCAATTTTTATTCTAAATTGTAGTAGTGGTGAAAAAGCAAATGATATTCAAGATAAATCAATAACAAAAGAAAAGGATACAAAAGTGACAGAATTAATGAAAATTGCAGAAAATGAAAAACTTATAGCCACTATAAATACAAATGTGGGCTCTTTTGAAATAGAATTGTTTGCTGCAAAAGTTCCAAAAACAGTTGAAAATTTTGTTGGATTAGCTATTAACGGGAAATATAATGGTGTTATTTTTCATAGAGTAATTCCTAATTTTATGATTCAAGGTGGCGACCCAACAGGAACCGGAAGAGGTGGCGAAAGTTATTGGGGTGGCAAATTTTCGGATGAATTTGATGCAACT
>PCUD01000096.1:38954-41579 GCA_002786785.1 Ignavibacteriales bacterium CG18_big_fil_WC_8_21_14_2_50_31_20
AAGCCAGTTAGTGATATTGTTATGGGTAGTATTAAAATAGAAAAACGAATAAAATAATATTTCAATTTTGTAGTTATTCTGCAAAACAAATATAAAAAATTATAAATTGCAGTTAGTTTTATAAAATTAACTGCAATTTTGTTTTTAGCTGTTGTGTAATTTGGTTAAAAGGAAAGATTAAATTGAGTGAAAAGAAAGAAATAGAATCAATTTATAATATCAAAAAATATTTGCAGGATGATGCTATTCTTCCAATTTATTTTTTATTTGGGGAAGATAGTTTTACAATTAATAATGTAATTAAAATAATTGAAAAAAAAATAATTCCTTTAGTTACAGCCGATTTTGATAGAGAATCAACAACTTTAACAAAAGATAGCTCTATTTCTCAATTTATTGATTTAGCTTATTCTTTTCCTTTTGGAAATGGTAAAAAATTAATTACAGTTAGGAATTTTGAAGCAATTAATGACAAAAAATTATTGTTAAATTACATAAAAGACCCAGCTGAATTTACAGTTTTAATAATTGCACAATATTCCAAAAGTGCTCCTTTAAATCAAGAACCTTATAAATCACTTTTTGCTAAAAATTACATTTTTGAAGCTCGCGAAATGAGAGCAAATGAGCTATCTGAATGGATGTTTAAAAAAGCTAAAGTTGAAAAACTAAACTTATCACAAGCCGCTGGTCAACTTTTACTTGAAATGGTTGGCGAAAGTAAGGCCGTACTTGAAATGCAATTAATAAAAATTGCAACTTATTCAAAACCTGGCGAAGAAATTACGCCAGAAATTATTAAAAATTTGGCAGAAATAACAAAAGAATATACAATTTTTGATTTGCAAAACGCACTCGGTAATGGAAACAAAGAAAAAGCAATTGAATATGCCTTCAATTTAATTGATTCAGACGGCAACAAAATGACTTTAATTATTGCCATGTTAACAAAATATATTACAAATCTTACCCAAATCTTGGGTATTACAAATGATGCAGAAGGAGTAAAGGCCATAGGGGGTTCTTATTATTTTGCAAAAAAAATAACTTATTTACGAAACGAAAATCGATTAGCAAATGCTGCTAAGGCACTTCTTGAAGCAGATATAAGATTAAAAACCACCACTATTGATAATAAAACTAATTTATCAATTTTAATTGCTCAAATCTTAAAATAGAAAATGAAAAATTTTGTATTTTTAGACTAATAGTTTTTTTGTTATTAAAAATTGAAATTAAAAATATGATGCAAAATTTCTCCCCCTTTGGAAACATTTATTTTAACAGTTGGTATAAATGACGTCAGATAAAAAGTTGAACTCACTAACAGATGAAGAACTCATTAAAGTATTTCAGGATGAAAATGCTATTGAGGCGTACGAAATTCTTGTAAAACGCTTCAAAGACCCGTTAATGAACTTTGTATATAGGTTTTTCGGTGATAGAGATATTGCTTCTGATATTGTACAAGATACTATGATTAAATTTTATTTGAACAAAGATTCTTATCAGTCAATAGCTAAATTTTCTACTTGGATTTATACTATTGCTGGAAATTTGTCTAAAAATGAATTAAAAAGACGAAAAAGACGAGTTATTTTGTCTATATCAAATGATGACCCTGACGATATAACTTTACAGATTGAAGACAAAAAATTTATTGCGCCCGATAGAGCAGCTGATAACAGTATTAAAGGCGATATGGTTCAGCGAGCTTTATTAAAAGTAAAACCAATTTATAGAGAATTGGTTATTTTAAGAGATATTGATGGATTTTCTTACGAGGAAATTTCTGAAATGACAGATTTGTCGCTTGGGACAGTAAAATCAAGGATTAATCGTGGAAGAGCGTATTTGCAAAAATTATTAAAAAATATTTATTGAGTAAAAAAGAGATGAATGAAAAAAAATTTACCGATGATAACGAGTTTAATGAACTCAAGAAACTACTAAAAGAAATTCCAAAAATAACTGCTCCTGATAATTTTGAGTTCAATTTAATGACACGAATTCAAAATAAAAATTTTGAAGTTAAATCGGAAAAGAAGAAAAATGTTTTTTCGTGGGCATTAACTCCAGCAATTACTTTTGCAACCGCTGTACTAATTTTAGTTTTTGTTTTTGCTGAAAGTAACGATTCGGGTGAAAATCC
This sequence comes from Ignavibacteriales bacterium CG18_big_fil_WC_8_21_14_2_50_31_20, assembly GCA_002786785.1. Classification (GTDB taxonomy): domain Bacteria; phylum Bacteroidota; class Ignavibacteria; order Ignavibacteriales; family Melioribacteraceae; genus 1-14-2-50-31-20. Next base: position 41,107 of record PCUD01000096.1, read on the forward strand.
TTGGCAAACTCCACCTCAATTAATTGAAAATCAATTATCTGAATTAGAAACCAATCAATCTAATACCACTTTTGAAAACAAATCAAATTCTTTAGCTCAAAAAAATGAAAATGAATCATCAGCTAAAACAGAGAATTCAAAAAACAAATTGCAAAAGCAATTACCTTTTAATAAGTTAAGTTCTTTTAGTTTGGATGAAGATATTAAAGCAAATTCATTTAATAGCGAAAATAATGGTGAAACACATTTAGCTAACGCAAGTAATGGAAATCTATCCTCATTTGATGGCTTTTTTCTTCGCGAGGTTGAAAAATTGCCAAAGGCTGATAGTTTGAATAAAAAAGACTCAACTTCAAATAATTATCAAAAGTAGAGCACTCCAACTTTCCATTTCCTGAAACATATTTGTAAATAATTAAAAATCCGTTAGATAATTCTAACGGATTTTTATTTTAAAAAGGGAAAATAAAACT
>PCUD01000066.1 GCA_002786785.1 Ignavibacteriales bacterium CG18_big_fil_WC_8_21_14_2_50_31_20
CTCACATAGATTATATTGTAAATTTAGTTGGAATTGATTTTGTGGCAATCGGATCTGATTTTGATGGTACAAATGGCTATTTAGTTGAAGGATTAAGCAATGTAACTAAATATCCCTATTTAACTTTGGCACTTCTTGAACGTGGTTACACACATAATCAAATTAGAAAAATTTTAGGTGAAAACTTTTTACGTGTATTTAAGCAAGTTTGCAAATAATAAAAGCAAACTTGCTTTTTCGTAACAACATAATATTCAAATTAACTACTTAATTGAGTTTGTATAAGTCTTGATTAAACTATATGTAAAAGGAATTTGCTCTTTTAATCTTTCCATTAAATCGTTTGAAATTGTGCTATCAGAAAATGGTACATTTTTAATATATTCTTGAATCTCTCCACTATTTCTACCATATTTAAATTCATAAGTAAAATTGTATGCGTCTTTCATTTTATTGCTTTTATTATCAGGATTTGGAACGCTTATGTAAAACTCACTGTTTTCAATGTTCCCAGTATTAAACAAATTGTTTTCATTTAAGTAGCTATAAAGTTCCTTTGCTGTGTTTATGGCAGGGTCAACTAATTCAATATTTTCTTCCATAAAATTACGATAAACAAATTCACCATTTTCTTTATAATTATAAGTAGACTTAAACTCATTCTTAAAATTATCCATAAAGAAAGGATAATGTGTACATCCAAGAATTACAGATTTTAATTTAATTTTCGATTTTGAATTCTTAATTGTTTCAAGCAAAGACACAACATGATATTTAATGTAATTATCAATTGAGTTTATTTGAATTTCAGTAGGATTTTCAACATTGCCATTAAAAAGAATTTTATTGTTTAAAAAATCGAAATTATATCGTTGTATAATGCTTTTATCAATTAGTGCATTTTTGTTTGTAAAAGATGGGCCTCTGTAATCATTTCTAATAGCAGTTAGCGAAGCATCCAGATAATCTTTTTCGCCATCAATTGCTGCGGCTAGCCCAATGCCAGCTTGTTGAAAAGTAATTATGTCACCAAAATAGTTCAAATTAAATTTCTGCTCAGCAACTGTATTAGGATAACCATTTGAAGCACAAGTTCCAGCAGTAGCCATTATTCCAATTGCAGCGTCCTCCATTTTATCTATTTTTTCTAATGCACCTCTAACCCCAGCACCGATAACTCCAATTACTTTTATGTCAAGTCCAGATTTTTTGATAAATTCCTCAATATCTTTTTTGCCATAAGCTGTAGCTGTGTTACACGCAATAACAATAGCTTTAACTTGATTTTTATCAATGCTGTAATCTTCTGCATTTTGCGAGCGGTAATATTTATTTCCAAGTAAAAATTGAACATCTTTTATGATATGCTCTTTTAATAAATCAGTTTTATTTTTCCCAGAGTATTCGCCATAAGGCATATTTGCTTTATCACCAAGATAAATGAATGATTCATTTAAGAAATCAATTTTCTTATCACCAGAAATTTCGGGAGTGTGGGACTGGTTATTAAAATTATCCGAGTTAATCATTGCATCAAGAACTGTTAATCCCCCAGTTCCAGAATCAAAAATACCAATTGGTAATTTTTTGTTTTTTACTGGATAATTTTTAAAATCTATATAAAAAAAACTATCATCTTCGTTTAATATTTCATTCTCAATTGGAGTGTTTTTTTCATCATTATTATTTGAGCAAGAAAGAAATCCAAATATTAAAAAAAGCAACAAAGAAATAATTAAAAACTTTTTCATAGTAATACACCTTTTTAAAAAATACATTAATCCTCTTTCATTCCAAAAGTATCATCAATAGGAACATATTTTGCAACTATAAATGCTGGGATTGTGGCTATAACCACCCAAATAAAGAAATGCTGATAGCCTATTAGCTCTTGCAACCAACCACTAACCATTCCTGGAATCATCATTCCAAGAGCCATAAAAGCTGTTGTAATTGCAAAATGAGCAGTTTTATATTCGCCATTAGAAACATAAATCATATATAACATATATGCAGTAAACCCAAAACCATAACCAAACTGTTCAACAGCAACGGCAATATTAATAAGGACAAAAGATTCGGGCATTGCATAAGATAAATAGATGTAAACAGTATTAGGTAAATTGATAGCAATAAGCATCCACCAAAGCCATTTTTTAAGTCCATGTTTTGCAGCAACAAAACCACCAAGAATTCCACCCAAAGTAAGAGCAATAATTCCCACAGTTCCATATACCAAGCCCACTTCACCAGTAGTAAGCCCAAGTCCACCAACTTCTCTAGCATCAAGTAAAAATGGCGAAGCTAATTTTACAAGTTGTGATTCTCCAAGTCTGTAAAGCAAAAGGAAAGCAATTGTAACTCCTATTTTATCTCGCTTGAAAAAGATAACAAACGTATCAATAAATTCTCTAAAAATTGATTTATTGCTATTACTGATTGCTGATTTGTCCTTTGGTGAATATGGTAAAATAATTTTATGATATATAAAAAACAGTAAAAATAATCCAGTTAAAATAGAAAACGTAATTATCCACGAAAGTTTAATATTACCAGAACGTGCTTGAAAAGAGGCTGAAGAAAATTTATTAAGTTTTGGATCCAATTGAAAAACTGCAAATGCTGGTTTATTCCAATTTGATTTGTTAAAAGTAAAACGAGTACCTTCAATAAGCGAAATACTTTTATCACCACCATTTGAGCCAAAATTGACAACTATTTCATCATCGGTTGGTTTGTTTGTAAGATAAAAGTAAACGATTCCAACATTTCCAATTCCTAATGATTTATTTACAATTGGCTTTTCAATTCCAAACGTATTTTTAATAAATTTTTCAAAAGCAGATAGCTCAGTTTTAGTTGGAGAATTATTCTTGGAAAACGATGTACCTTCAACTTCATAAAAACCATTGTTACCATTCAAATTTCTGACTAATGCAATAATTGAATCAACCTTGGCTTGAGTGGTTTTTGCAGTAGTAATATCTAATTGGGAACTGCTGGCAATAAGTTTTAAATCACCATCAAGAGTTTCCATTTTAAGAGAATCGGGATTAACTATTTGAACAATTGCATTTGGTTTTGCATTTACATTAATATCAATAACTGGTAAACCTGTTGTCGATTCAAAATAGCCCGCAAGAATAATTAACAGTCCCTGTCCAGTAATCATTGCTAACCGATAAAATGTTGATCTAATTCCAACAAAATAAGCTTGTTTATGTTCGGAAAGACCAAGCATATAAAATCCATCGGCGGCAATATCGTGCGTGGCAGAACTGAAAGCAAGCAGCCAAAAAAACATTAGTGTAAATTTAAAAAAGTCAGGAACAGGAATAGTGAGAGCAACACCAGCAAGGCCAGCACCAATAAAGAGTTGCATTGTAATAATCCAAAATCTTTTTGTTTTAAAAATATCAACAATTGGTGACCAAAGTGGTTTTATTACCCATGGCAAGTAAAGCCAGCTAGTATAAAGTGCAATATCAGTATTAGAAATACCAAGCCTTTTATACATTATTACAGAAACAGCCATAACAATTATGTAGGGAATCCCTTCTGCGTAATAAAGAGTGGGTACCCAAGCCCAAGGATTTCTGCTGGTTTTCTTTGTTTCATTCATTAAAATTGCCTTTGAAAATTATATTTATATAAAATTGTTTTATAAATCTAAAATTAATTAAACTAAACATCTACAATAAAAATCCAGATAAAAAAATTACTTACTTGTGAAAATTTCTTTAGCTAACAAAGCGGCACCAACATCTGGTGGAAGTTGGGGGCTAATAATTTTAATATCCAAAATTTCATTAGCACGAGCTTTGAACAAATTAGCATAATAATTATCGGTTGTAATTGTTCCGCCAATTAAACTGATTAGTAACACATTTGTATTAATCAATTTTTTCATAGCCAAAATATGCTCCACAAGTTCTTCAATTTCCTTGTCTAAAATGTTTTTGCAAATTTCGTCATTCTTTTCAGCAGCCTCAATAACTAATGGTGCAATTTTAGGAATATCAAAATTGTTCTTATAGACTTGGTTTATTAATTCTACTGAATTATTTATGTGAAAATTTTCTTTAATTAACTCGGTTAATAAAGTTCCATTATTTCTATTATCAAATGATTTTGCTACTGCACTTAATCCAGCACGCCCAATATGAAAACCGCTTCCTTCATCGCCCAGAACTCTGCCAAACCCACCAACACGATGAATATATCCATTTGCATCTTTCCCAAACATAATAGAGCCAGTTCCTGCAATTAAAATACTTCCAGGTTCTCCAAAAAATGCACCTTCTAATGCAATTCTTGCATCGCTTTCTACTTTAAAAGAATTTAGAATAATCTTTTTAATAGCGGCATTTTTTTGTACAGCATTTTCAAGACGTTCTGCATCATCTTGCCGTCCAGCACCAGCAGTACCCAAAAGCACAGATTTAATTTGCGAAGGCTCTATGTTTCCTTTTTCACAAATTGTTGAAATAAGATTTACTATCGATTCTGCAACAACTGTGATGTCAAAAACAAGAAAGTTTGATGGACCACCAATCTCTTCGCATATAACTTTTATGTTTTCATCCACTAACGAAGCTTTTGTTTTTGTTCCACCACCATCAATTCCGATAAAAAAATTCATCAATAACCTATTTGAATATTTAATAGTGCAAAATAAAAAAAAGAAAGGTAATTAGAAATGAACTAATTACTAAAAACAAAATTAAATTCTTTTAAACATGAATAATGTAATAGGATTAAAATTAACAATTTTAGAAATAGATTATTTAAAGTGATCTGAACCCAATAAAATAAGAGAGCCAAGATAAAAGATTCAAGACAAAAGATACTGGACTGTAGAGTCGATACGCCTTGTAAAACAATTTGCCATTTAAACTATTGTTTTTTAACTTGCAAACAATTATAGAGGTTTTAGTGGCTTTTACAGAAAATGCTTTGTTACCTTTACTCCACAACATTTTGTGGAGAATGCTTTTTATATTTTCCTTTTTAATTAAACCACTTGGCACACAATTTGCCCCCCCAATATTTTTATTTACAAAACAAGTTAGTTACCAGCAAAATTTTAATATACTTATTAAACAAAAAAAGAAAACAAACAAATTACAGCTCTTTACAACTGTGCTTTTATAAAAAGGAGTATTTTGTTGGGTTTGTTTGAATTTATTTAACATGATAAATTTTTGTTAATTATATTAAAAATTAGAGGTTAAAATGAAATTAAAATTTTATAAAAAATATTATTTAGTGATGAGTTTGTTATTGTATATATTTGCTGTAAGTTGTAGTGGCTATCAACCAGAAGAAGGTGGTGGAGACCCTAATAATAATGGTGGTGATGGGACAACTAACAATCCTAGATTTGACGAAACTTATATAATTCCAGATTATAGCACTACAGGTTATTCGGTATTTACAGAGTATGAAAAGTATTTTTTCAAAACTAATGAAACACGTGATATATTTATTAGAGGAATTTATACAAAGGGTGTAACTAATTACGTTTGGTTTTATAATCCAAGCAATAGTAACAAGATTGAAGAAATAGCCATTGGCAAAACAACTGGTGCTTTCATTGATTCAACCAACAATTATTTTGTATGTCCAATTTCTATTGTAACTAAAAATAACATTAGTGATTGGAATGGTGTCGTTTTTTATGTGGGAAGTAAGGCAGGGGAAAGTACATATTCTAGTCTTAACTTTAATATTGAAAAAATAAATGAAGATGATAAAAGGGAAATGAAGGTATATTATGCGCATTTACTGGAAACAGATATACTGAATGACGGCATAAAAAATTCAGTAAATAACGTATTTGCAATGTGTAATACAACTATAATCTATGCTGATGCAGTTACTAGTGGTGGGGCTGGAGGAAACACATTACCAGAGCCCGATTCTGTGAATATTACATTTACAGATAATGATATTGTAAATGGATTTGCGGTTGTAGCTTGGTTGAAAAGCAAAGGATTGGTTGAAGTATATGAAGACTATATTAGTGATCCTTATCCATATAAAAACAGAGAATATATTGTTATTCTTAATGGTTTTTATGATGCAACAACTGAGGGCAAATACGAGGATGCAACTGCTACTACAATATGTAATAATTATGACGGTGATGAATATGGAACTAGATATATAATTATTTGGAGTAATGAAACACCAACAGATTATGAAACAACAGATTTAGGACTAGTTCATGATATCGCTCATGAATTTGGGCATGCAGGGGGAGCTTTATTTCCAACTATGAATAGATATATTTCTTTGCTCACAAATGGGGACCCAGTTGGTAATACACTTTCTCATGAAGATGGACATGATGGTAAACATCAAGAATATTGTTTAATGAGATATACTTCCTATATGTCTTATGATGCACTTGAAGAAAGTAAAAAAAACATTATCTTTTGCGATAGGCATAAACAAATGTTACTAAATACAAATTGGACAGAAACGGAGAATAAACATGGTTACTAAAATAATTTACCTTTGCATAATGATTTTCTTTTTGTTTATTAGTTTGCACTTTGGTCAAGAACTTAAGTTAGAACTTTCAATAGATAAAAAAGAATATATAGTTGGTGAACCAATATTAGTTAGGTTGAAAATAATAAATATTAGTGGCAAAGCTATAAAAATTGACAACATAGGTGCAAACCAGTTACATGCATCGTTAGGTTTTTATCCTTTTATAATAGGTGAAAATCATGATAAAAATGTTTATAACGTAACTACAACGGATAGCTATTTGGGGAGCGAATATTCACTTGACCCTGGTGACACAGCCTATATAAACTTTAACTTATTAAAGGGTTATCAAAATTGCACTATTAAATCTATAAAAAAATGGAAATTTAGTCATTTTATTGAAACCGATAGTTATATTTTCTACTATGAACTGCTAAATAGAAATGAAAAAAGATATATCTCAAATGAAGTTAAATTTTCTATTATTTCACCTAGTGAAAAAGAATCAAATCTTCGTCGCATATTTAAAGAAAAACAGAATGTATTTAATGAACAAAGGAAAATCATTGAAGAAAATCTAAAAAGTAGATATATATTAAATTTCATTGAAGAAAGTTTATATTCAATAAGAAAATCAGATAATATTAATGGTTTTATTGATAATCTAATATTATCTGATACTTCTAATAAGATTTTGGACTATTTGTTATTTTTCAATACTAACTTAGGGAAAGTAGAAAAAAACAGAATAATCGAAGCCACATTTGAAAATCGATATGGTAATAAAAAGAAGATTGTTGACGAAATAATACAAAGTACAAAATTTGATTTGAAAAGAAAAGAATTTGGAAAAATAGTAAAGGAGCGTAGAGCGAAAGAACTAGAATTATTAAAATCTAAACAAGCAAGGAGCAAACAAAATGAAAAATAAAATAATCATATTTTTGTTTGTAGCCTCTACGCTTTTGGGTCAACTAATTGAACCTTTGTCGGTTGAGGTTACTCAGCAAAGCCAAATAAACTACCAAATTTATCAATTACAAAAAGAGATAGATAAACAATTTAACGAAGATATAAAAAATGGTTTGGAACCTATTATAATTAAAATAGATAAAGAAAACATAATAATTAAGGATAATAAAGCTATTGTTAATATTGATGTTTACTCAAACACTTCAAATAAAAAGCGAGTGTTAAAAAACCAAGAAATACTATTTACAAAAAATAATTCTTTATCATTTGAAAAATTTCCCGAAATACTTGGGCAAACCCTTAAAAGAAGCAAAGAGCTAAAGCAAAATAATGCGTTAGTTGGTAAGGATAAGTCATCTTCGCAAAATAGAACCACAACAGTTGGTACCATTGATATTAAGTTAAGTGATAATGTATTTATTCCTTATCCGATATTTGAGCATACAAACGATGGTGATATTTACGAAATTGATTTTGGTTTAACTGAAGATACCTATGGCATTCAACTGTTTTCTGCCGGAGCTGCTGTAGATGGGTGTGTTTATTACGAAAGCTACACTGATGAAGATACATATGTAAGGATAGCATTTTACGTTGACCCCGATTGGAAGAGAATAATGTATGCCAGAGAAGAAGATGGAGAACCCGGAGCAATATGTGGATTTTGGGGTGATGTAAATGTAAGGTTAAAAAAACCCGTTGCGATTGATGTAAATGAGGATGGAGAAATTTTTGTGTTAGATGCTGAAGTAAAAGCTGTTTATAAATTACAGTACAATAGTAGTACAAATACAATTATCTCATCTTATAATTCAAAAATCATTGATGGTACATACTTAAATAATCCTTCTGATTTAAGTTATTCAAATTGTCTCTCATATAATTATTTGACTGATGATTTTATTGCTATTTCTGATATGGGCAAAAATTCAATAATGATGTTTAATAAGGATGGCAGTTTTATGACTGAATACAGCCAATATGATGGAAACCAAATCTCGAAACCAAAGCGAATTGTAGCATTTAGCAATTCTAATGGACATAGATTATTGGCTTTTATTGATGACAATAAAGTTGTTTCAGCAAATGCAAATTATTATTCAAATTTAACTGATGTCAGTATCAGTTCTCTATTTCCAACAACATCATATTTAAGCGATATTGGAATTTCGGCAAACGCCGGTGGTTTTGTCGATCATTTAATTGTATCAGATAAAAGGCAAAATATGCTTCACTATTTTGACGAAACAGTAAATTATATATGTTCTTATCAAGGCAGTGAGGAATATTATTTTATTGCCCCGTTGCGTGTTTATAGTACTTCTTTTGCAAGTTGGGGTTTTTCCAATAGTTTAAGATTAGATTTTTATTCAATGGATATGTGGTCTAGAGTTAGAGGAATTAAAAAGTTTGTTCCGGGAGCTGATATATTAAATATTAATGTTACAAGAGGACTATTTAAGTGGATTTTAAGTTTTGATGAAACAAATATACAAATGACAAATTATGAATTAAAAGATGTAGTCACAAATCAATTAGTTTCTACCGGGTCCAAATATGCTTTTGATAGTGAATTAATACCTGGAAGGCAATATATGTGGACGGTTAGCTTCACTCCGTATCATAACAACCTATATGGAGATTATGAGGTTGAGCCAAAATCAAAGTCAATTTTCTTTATAAATGATTTAACGGTTCCTTCAACAATTAGTAGTAATGCTACAATATCCAGTGGAAGCTATAGTATTTTAAGTAACACAACTATTGAAGAAGGTGTAACTCTCACAATAGCCGCTGGAACAAACATTACTTTCCAAAATGGTTCAGCTTTAATAGTTAATGGCACGCTAAATGTAAATGGAAATTCAAGCAATAAAGTTCTTTTTGATTTCCAATATCCTCAAAATGTTCCAGCTAATG
>PCUD01000024.1 GCA_002786785.1 Ignavibacteriales bacterium CG18_big_fil_WC_8_21_14_2_50_31_20
AAAGAAATATTATTTACCTAATGGAGTTCAAAATCTACTGAGAGATATGTTTTTTTACTGGCGAGTATTATGTTGAATCTGATTCGACTAAAAAGGTATTATTTTCGTCTGATGGAAATGTTAGCGGTATTGGTGATTTTAACAATTATCAAATACCAATAAAAGGAATTCCTTTACCAACAAAATATGATATTGTGTTACTTCAAAAGGTGAATAAAAAAGTAGAAAACTCAATCCTACTACATTGGAAAATGACGATTGATGAAATTATACTCTATAATCTCAGTGAATCATTTGACGATAAAGGGAATTACATAGAACCAGTAATTCTTGACATGTATTTAACATTAAAAAAACAATAAAAGAGGTTGTCAATTAAAAATGAAGCAAAATAAAATAGCAATTTCATTAATAGCTTGTCTATAGTTGGGATTTGTAAAGGAGTGATGGAAATTGAACAAAGACCGCAAAACCTACAATTTCCAAAATTACACTTTTACCTTTATAGTTTCTCGGGAAGAGGGGAAAGATGCGGTGCTTTTCCGCATCAAGGGGTATGTTTGTTTTGATGCAATTGAATCCAATTTTCAATTGTTTTCATAAATCCATCGAGATTAAAATATATTTGGCTTTCATCAAATCTTAAAAACTGACACCATATTTTTTGATTTCTTTTTGTCTAATCTCATCTTTATTTTCATTTCCATAATGACTTTCGCCATCAATTTCGATAGCAAGATTAAGTTCACTACAATAAAAATCAACAATAAAATCAAGAATAGGTTTTTGTCTAAGGAAATCATATCCTAAAACTTGTTTTCCTTTTAGATAATTCCACAGTAAAACTTCAGATTTAGTGATGTTGGTTCTCAACTTGCGAGCGTACACTATATTTATATACCGAAATAGAATCATTTTCAATTAATTGCAATACTGATTTATTGCCAATTTCAAAAGATTTTAAAGCGTCGGTTTCCCATTTATCAACTTTGTTTGCTGGTCTTATTGGATTTAAGCTGGTAATGTGTAACTCAATATTACCATCCAAACTATTCATTTCCGCAAGTTGTCTTGTCATGCATGCTGGATTTATCTTTGTTAATTTAAGACCATTTGTTGTGGTTAAATCTCTTAAGCTATCATTTAGATAAGGATTTGGAAGTGTACTATCTGTTATTGGTACATAAACCCCACCATGTTTAGAATTCCAACTTCGGAAAATTTCAATTTGATTAAAAATAGATGCAGCTTTATTTTCAACTAAATGTAACGAATTATTATTCATTTCATAATAATTCCAATAAAAAGAGAAAGTAACCAAGGCCGTTCAAATGAATATAATTAAAATTAAATATTTAGTTTTGAAATCATTGTGAACTCGTTTATATAATACTATATTGTCGAAATATTATCCAATTATTATAGAGTATGTTTATCGTTTTTTTTGTAACTAATAAATTTTTACTTTGGTGTGCGGGCTATATTTATTAATGCTGCAATAAAGAAAACTATATTTGCAAACCAACCCGTAATTATAGGGGACATAACTCCATTTTTGCCAAAAGCTTGACTAATACTCATAAAAACTAAATATGTAAAAGTAATTATAAGATTTATTCCAAATTGTAAAGCTAAACCACCTTTACGCTTATTAGTTGAAAGTGGTAAACCGAAAAGGACAGTAATTATTGAGGCAAATCCAAATGCAATACGCGAATGAAATTCAATATTTACGCGTGTTGGATTATTACCTGCATTTAGTTCATCTTTGGCTGTTTGGTGTAACTCAGTGAGTGTCATTTCTTCGTTTTTAATCTGTTTTTTTATGATATCGTTGGGTGTAAAATGTAAGTTATTAATAACAATTTCATCAAAATTTTTAACCTTTTCTCTTGAGTTAGTAAAATGTCTTTGAACTCCTTCAATTAACGTCCATTTTGAGGATAAGGAATCGTATTTCATTTTTTTTGCATCTAAGCGGCTAATCATTTGGGTTATTTTGTTAGGATTAAAATCTTGAATACTAATAATATGCGCTTGCTCTGTGCTTACATTGTAGGAAGAAATTGTAACAATACGAGTTTTACTATCCTGAAAAAAAATATTGTTTCCACTTCTAATAGTTCCCCAATCCATATAGTTACGTTCAATACTAACCTTAATTTTATTTGCAGCGGGAGAAACAAAACCACCAAAATAGACAGAAAACAAAGAGATAAATACAGTAGTAGCAATAAATGGAGTCATATATCTGTACAAACTCATGCCACTTGATTTTAAAGCCGTAACCTCATTTAAGTCAGAAAGCTTACCAGTAACAAAAAGGGCGGCTAGCAACACAGAAATTGGAGTCATATAGCGAATCATTTGAGGAAGAAATACCCCATAATATTTTAATATTATAACAAAAGGAACATCGAAATCAATAAATTCATCAATATGTTCCATTATATCAATAACAATAAAAATTGCCAAAAAAGTTAATAATGCAAAAACAATTGTTAAGAGAAATTGTTTTATTAAGTATTTATCAATTATTAGCATTTCAATCCTTAATAATCAAAAATCTTTTTGGAATTAATCGTTTTAGGAAATCAAAATCGATAGTAACCCTCTCTTTTGCACTTTTAATAGTAAAATAAATTCCTAAAGCTAAAAGAATAACATTAGCGCTCCAAGTGCCCCAAAAAGGAGAGAGCAAACCTCTATCAGAAAGTTTTTCACCGCCTATTAAAAATGCCCAATACATTAAAAAGAAAATTAAACTAACACCCGCAGCAACTCCAAAACCGCCCTTACGAGTCATAGTGCCAAGTGGTGCACCTACAAGAATAAATAAAATACAAGCAAAAGGAATTGAGTATTTTTTATGAATTTCTACCCAATAATTATTTATTCGCTCGGTGTTATATGTTAATCTTCTGCTGCTTGAACGTAAAGTTCCTTTTGCCGATTTAATTTTATCACCAACTCTTAAGTAAATATATTTTTTTGAACTTTTAATGGTTTCATTTTGTACTTGATTTGTATTAGCAAAAAAATGAGCATTTAATTTTTCAAGAAGATCTTTGTTGTATTGTGCTCTTATAATGTTTAAACTATCAACTAAACCTAACATTGCGTTTGCGCTAAGCTCTCTATCCATTCGTTGCATTGATTTGTTAGAAGTTTGGCTAAAAGAAAATTGACTGGCATCCATTACAATTTTATGACGTTCAAAAATAATTTTTCTATAAGTCTTGTAGTCATAATTATTTGATGTATGAATTTCACCATTGTATAAATCAAGGACTAAATTTAACTGATTTTTTGTAAAGTACAATTTCCCTTGTTTTGCAGTAACTACAGAAATTTCTTTAGGATTTGATTTGTCATAAATGGTTAAATTTTTAAGAGTATTTGTCTTCCTATCAATTTTTCTTGCAAGAATTGATTTATTTGGAATTTCTTGCGAAAATACTCCAGGTACTAGAGAAAGTGTTGGTTTTTTGCGTGTAATGTCTTGTGCTAAAACTCTCGCTGCGTGATTTGCATCGGGATACACGTCATTGCTAAATAAAATAAGCAAAATAGTAATTATAAAACTTCCAATTATGGGTGGAATTAACATTTTGTAAAGACTCATTCCTGAAGCTTTTAGCACTGCTATTTCATTATTTTGAGCCATTGAGCCAAAAGCCATAAGAGTTGAAATAAGCACAGCCATAGGAACAACTAAAATCAACATCCACGCAAGATTGTAAATAACCAATTTTACAATAATTATTACGCTCAATCCTTTACCAATTAACTGGTCTGCAAACTTCATAAAAAATTGAAGAAGAAATACAGACATTAATGTAAACACTGAAAATAAAAAAGGAGCTATATGCGCTTTAAGTATGTATTTAAAAATTAGCATTTATCTAGTTAATTAAATAAAAAATAGTGCACAAAAATAGTAAAATATAAAGCCATATTGTTGGTTAAATTATTAATCATAAACTTAAAATTCTAATATTATAAAATATTTGGTAAAACAAATAGCAATTATTTTGGTGAAATTAAAAGTTTTATAAAAAGATAAAATTGTAATTATTTATATTTACACAATAAAATCTAAATATTAATTGCGAGGAAAAATTGAGAGAAATTAAGCTATTAGTGGAAATGAAAGAAAAAGCAAAGCTTAGAAAAAAATGTATTGTTTTACCAGAATCCCACGATGAAAGAGTGTTAAAAGCTGCTGAAATATTAGTAAATGAAAATATTGCAGAAGTAATTACAATTGGAAATGAAGAAAAAATTAAATTAGATGCCGAAAAACTTGGTGTTAATTTAAAAGGTGTTAAAATAATTGACCCAACAACATCCGAATTAACTGAAGAATTTGCCCAAATATTTTATGAATCAAGGAAACACAAAGGTGTAACTCTTGAAGAAGCAAAAGAAACTATGAAAAAGGATTTGTTTTTTGGAGCAATGTTAGTCCGCGAAGCAAAAGCAGATGGTTCAGTTGCTGGTTCAACTGCATCAACTGGCGATGTGTTAAAAGCAGCTTTTCAGTGTGTTGGAATGCCAAAAGGAATTTCGGTCGTTTCAAGTTTGTTTTTAATGATTTTCCCAAATAAAACTTATAGTTATGCCGATTGTGCAGTTGTTCCAAATCCAGATGCAGCGCAACTTGCCGATATTGCCATTTCAACTGCGGATAATCATAAAAAATTAACTGGCGAAGAAGCTAATGTTGCAATGCTTTCTTTTTCAACAATGGGAAGTGCAAAACATGAAGATATTGATAAAGTTATTGAAGCTACAAAAATTGCAAACGAAAAACGTCCCGATTTAAATATTGAAGGTGAGTTACAATTTGATGCTGCAACAATTGAATCAATAGGAAAGAAAAAAGCTCCAAATAGTAAAGTTGCTGGAAAAGCCAATGTATTAGTTTTTCCAACTTTGGATGCTGGTAATATTGGATACAAAATAGCTCAACGTCTTGGCGGTGCCGAAGCTGTTGGTCCTGTTGTTCAAGGACTGAAAAAACCTTTGTTCGATTTAAGTCGCGGGTGTAGCGTGGATGATATAGTTAATACATCTGTTCTGGCATCTTTAATGGCAGACTAAAAAACATAAAACAAAATGCCTTCATTATTATTTTATAAATATTAGAGTTTCTGCAAAATAATGAATCTGTCATTTCGATTCCGACGAATTTTGTCGGAAGAGAAATCTTTCAAATTGTGCGAGATTTCTCTTCCGATAATACCGCCCAAAAGCAGCGGGATGCAAAAAACGTAAAAACATTGGAATAGAAATGACAAAGATATGAATCCTTATTTTGCAGAAACTCAATTAAGGATATTGGAGGCATTATTTTTAACTAAAATTCAATTTGGAAACACGAATTATAGAATAGATTAATAATATTGTTCCAATCCATTGAAGCCAATCGAGCATATTATCATGAAGAAAATATTCTAAAAGTATTGCAGTAAGTGGAAATGAAAGTTCGGCAATTGTTGCAACTGAAGCACTAATTCTTTTAAGTCCGTAATAATATAGAAAAATAGCAAACCCACCAGAAGTGAAAGCAATTATTCCAAAAATAATCCATTGAGTTTCAGTAACATTTTTCACATCCGAAAATTCACCAACAACAAGAACAACAATAAACATTATAATTGAAGTTGTAACAAATCGCAAATAAGTGCCAAGTTCGTAAGTAACATTTTTGAGAGCACGTTTGCTTAAAACTGTAGAAAAACCAAAACTAAACGCAGCAAGCAGCGCAAATAATGCAGCTCCTATTGTATGATTTCCACTATCCAAATTTGGAATGTTTAATCCAAAAGTCATTAAGGCAGCACCAATAATAGCTAAAGCCGACCATCTAAAAAATTCTTTTGGAAGTTTTTCTTTTAATAATAGCGAAGCAAGAATTAATGCAAAAACTGGTTGCAATTTTTGCATAAGAACAACAACAGAAAGGTTAACAAAATCGACATAAAAAAGTGCTTTAGTAATAGCCATTGTTCCTAAAGCTCCACCAAAAAAGGCAACTCCTAAAAATGCAAGAACATCTTTAACACGCAAATTTTTTAAATCGTAATATTTTTTGAACAGAACAGGAGTAAGAATAAAAGCAACGATTATACTTTCAAGAAAAACTACTAATGGCACAGGCAATGTGTATAAATGTGGACGAAGTATAATAGAATCAACACCCCAAAAGGATGCAGCAATAATCACAAATAATGGGGCAAATTTATTCATCAAAATATTTGTCGCTTTCTCATTTTATTTATCAAAGAATTATGCGAATATACAAAATTCATTTATTGTATTACTGCACAACATTTCAATTAAAAACCAATATTAAAATATTAATATTAAATTAATGGAAAAAGTAATTAACCATAAACTGCTACTTTTTACATTTTTTTAATTAACTTCAAATTCTAATCAAATTAATAATTATATTTTAAATTCAATAATCAAAATAAATTCAATAATCAAAATATTTTTTTTGGAGCTAAAAAAATGGCTGATAAATCAAAGCTTTGGTATTTAGAGAATTTTAATTTGTTCGAAATGGTGGACAAGTCAAAAATGATGGAATTAGAATCAATTACATCAATGCAAGAAGTTAAAAAATTGCAACCAATTTATTTTGCCGAAGATCCGTCAAATACAATTTTTTTTCTGAAAAAGGGAAGAGTTAAATTAACAAGAATTTCTAAAGAAGGGAAAGAACTAATTGTAGCTCTTATTAACCCGGGTGAAGTTTTTGGAGAAATGTCAATAATTGATGATGGCGAACGAACCGATTTTGCTACCACGTTGGATGAATGTTTAATTTGTGCCATAAGCAAAAACGACTTTAAAAATTTTGTAGAACACAATCCAAAATTAAATCTTGAAATAACCAAGCTTATTGGTTTTAGAATGCGAAAATATAGTGAGAGAATTGAGGAATTAGTTTTTAAAGATGCTGAACAAAGAGTAATTTCTTTTATATATCATCTTGCTTTAGAACATGGGAAAATTATTGGAGACGAAATATTTTTAAAACCTTTTTTAACACATCAAAACATTGCCGAACTTACAGCTTGTTCGCGTCAAACGGTAAATTCAATTTTAACTGATTTACGTGAAAAAGGATTTATTGATTTTGATAGAAAAAAATTAATTATTCATAAACTAAATGAATTAAAAAAATTAAAATAAATATGTCATTTTAACGACAAAATTTAGACGGATTCTTTATTAACTTTCATATAAAAAAAGAGTAAAATATTGAATTTTGATTTAATTGTTTCTGAAAATTGTAGTACTTGTAAAAGAACTGAAAAAGAATTACAAAAATTTGTTTTATCGAACGAATTTATAATTTTAAATAAAATATTTCAAAGAAATTCTACATATAAAACAGCTATTGTTCCATCTTTATTTATTGATGGTAAACTTTTTTGTTATGGCGATATTGATTTTTCGTTACTTAAGAAAAAAATTGAAAAAGTACGTTAAAATTATTTTATTAATTTCATATCGTTTAAAAAAGGAAGTTTTTCTCTTAATGAAGTAACTTGTTCGATATCAATTTCAACAATTGAAATACTTTCAGTTAAGTTGCAATTAATTGTTTCACCCTTTGGATTAATAGCCAAACTGTGCCCCGGATATTTTAAAAAAGGGTCATTTCCAAATCTGTTAACACCAATCATAAAACTTTGATTTTCAATTGCCCTTGCTTTAAGTAGCAAATCCCAATGGCTAATTCTTGTAATAGGCCAATTTGCAATATTTACAAGTACATCAGCTCTGTTTTTTCCATATTGCCTATAAAGTTCTGGAAATCTTAAATCGTAACAAATTGAAAGCCCAAATTTTATTTTATCAATTTTTGTAATTATAGTTTCATTTCCTGCAATATAATTTTTATTTTCATTTGCCAAACTAAATGGATGAATTTTTCTGTATCTATTTGTGATTAGACCTTTTTCGTCAAAATGGATTAATGAATTAAAAATTTCTTTTTCATCACGTTCAATTATTCCGGCAAAAATATGCTTTTTAAGTTTCTTTGATAGTTGCATAAAATATGTATATGAAATGCCATCCATTTCCTCTGCAAACAATTTGGAATTCATTGTAAAACCAGTGAGCGACATTTCGGGAAATATCAATAAAGATACATCAATTAAATTAGTCGATTTAATTAAATTATCTAAAATTTTAATTGATTCTTTTGGATTTTCCCAAATGGGCGAATATTGAACTAAACCAACTTTCATAATTTTGCCATGTAATTATTTTTGATTATTCCTTAACGAAAATAGCGATGAATATTGGAGATTTCAAATATTAACATAAAATCTGAATATTTATTTAAAAAAATCAATTATTTGCAATATGAAAGTTTAATTATTCCTATTTAATTTTTAACTTGTGTTATTAAAACAATACTAATAAGTGAGAAAAATATGCTCAATTACGTTTGGCTCGGACTTTTAATTCTTGGAATTGGAACTGCATTAACAACAGATATTATGGATCAAGCTGATAACAAATATCGCAATGGAGATCCACTGCCTATTGAAGTTGTATTTGATGATTCAACTTCCATTAAAACGGATGGAGCATATTCTGCTAAAATTAAAGTAAAATCTAGTGATTTTAATGAATTTTACGGTGTTTTTCAAAATAACGATGTTAATGTTTCTGGTAAAATATCAGTAAATAAAAGCAAAGATATAATGAGCGTTTTTTTCAAAGTTTCTGAAACTTCACCAGATATGTGGAAATACATGGCTAAAATATCAGGGAAAGATGATGACTTACTGGGAAGTTTTAAGCTGCGCGAAATTAAAAATAGTAAATTAATTACTGGTGATTTAATTCTTGAAGATGTTGCTTTTGTTAAAATGAAAGATGTTACTAATTCCGCTTTAGATTATGCGAGCACTGCTGTAAATATTGCATTGGGGCTTATTGGAATTATGGCACTTTGGCTCGGTGTTATGAAAGTAGCTGAA
>PCUD01000162.1:0-10059 GCA_002786785.1 Ignavibacteriales bacterium CG18_big_fil_WC_8_21_14_2_50_31_20
CTCAATAAACATAATGTTAGCTGCTGCTGCATTTAATTTCAAAAGAATGATGAGAAAATGGAAGAGTTCTTTTTTGTTCCATTTTTCAAATCAATTTTCGATAGAATTTTACAAGAAACACAAAACTTTTTACACTACCGTTTAACTAATTCATTCGGTTTCAATATTAATCCCACTTATTCTAAAGAACAAGATTGTTTATTTATCCTGTGCTTCAATATATTTTGATGTATGGCCGGGATCAATTTTAATTAATTTATTATAAATAGACCTATCTTCATAATTTTCAAGGTATGAAATTATTTCTCCAGATTTTGCATCAAAAAAAGAATTTACAAATGCACTTCTAATATTTTTTGATTTTATAAGATGAAATAGATTATCAATAAGTTTAGTAATGCTTTTGTATGTAGCTATTTTATTATTATAAAACACGTCTATTCCATTATAATGATAATCAAAGATATCCTGCCTAAGCTGTTGAAAATTTGCACTTGTCGCATCTTCAATAAAACCACGCTTATAATAGTTTGCACTCTTTGTCCCCCAACTATCAGAACTTCCAGATGAGCTACCAAGTAATGCAATTCTCATTGCATCTTGAAAATATTTCGTGCCGCCAAACGGTTCGTATGAATCAGCATCCATTCCAATAATTACGAACGCATAAAAATCAAGAAAACTTGTAAGTTGATTAAAATCAATTGAATTAAAATAAATACTTTGATTTTTTTCGTAATTAAATGACCATTTACTATCCATTATATTTAGCATTAATGATCTGTTTTCACTTCCTTCAACGGGACGAGAACTATTGATGACAACTTGTGCATTATACTTTATGTCTTCAGAGGCACTCGTAAAAAATACATTGAAACTACATTTAATCCTTGGCCAATCCCAGCTATTGCCAGTAAACTTAGTATTATTAAGATAATCTTCTATCTGATTTTTAAATACAGCAAGGTTTTCTCTATAAACTGTTTGCAACTGCTCTGTGTTTATTTGTACTGTTGCTTCTAATTCCTGTCCCCATATATTTATGTTCAATAACAGGATTAAAACAAAAAAATATTTTTTCATAGTTAACTCGAATTAAATAATATTTGATAAAAAAAAATAATTTATATATATTTTAACAATACAAATATAAGATATGAAACTTTAATGATTGTTTCAAAGGTAAGGGTTTGTTTTTGAAACAATAAAGTTTATCATTCAAAAATGGCACAAGTAAAAAATATGAATTTCCATAAAAATATAATAATTATATTACTTGTTTTTTGCTTAAAAAACTATGCCCAAATAAAGCCTGGAGCAAAGCAAATATCACTTTCACATTCCGATGTTGCATTGGCTAACGATGTTTATTCGCTTTTTAATAATCCAGCAGGTTTATCACAGCAAAATTGGAGAGAATTTAGCATTTATTATTCTCCTTCTCCTTTTGGATTAAATAAACTTGCAAATAGTTCTGCTGCTTATCATGAACCGACCGAATTTGGTTCTTTTGCATTTGCTTATAGTAATTATGGTTTTGATTTATACAAAGAAAACAACATTTTTGTTTCATATTCAAATAATGTCTTGAGCCATTTCTTCTTTGGTGCCACAATTGCTTACCGCAATTTATCAATCAAAAATTATGGAAGTGATAATTCACTTACAATTTTACTTGGTGGACTTGTATATTTAAATAATAATTTAAGAATTGGATTTGCAATTGATAACATTACAAATTCAACGGTTGGAAAAAGTGATAACCAAATTCCAATGATTTTAAATTTAGGTCTTAGTTATACTTTACTTTCCAAACTTGTTATTAACACAGCAATTGAAAAGGAAATTGAAAAAAATGCCTCTTTGCGTATTGGAATTGATTACGAGGTTATTAGATATTTAAATCTCAGAATTGGAGCAATGAACGAGCCGTCTTCCTTTTCTGCTGGAATTGGTATCAACTATTCAATTTTTGAGATTGATTATGCACTTTTTAATCATCAAGATTTAGGATTTACTCATCAATTTGGAATTACTTTGCAGTTTGGAGGTGACAAAACACGAAACGAAAGGATACAAAAATATTTAAGTGAGAATTAATTTGTATATCAAATTAAAAACAATTTCAATTTTAATAATTCTTTTATCACAAATTATATTTGCTCAAAGTGATTCGTTAAAAAATACTGATTCTCATATCAACAATATTCTCGAAGATTTACTTTTAGAGGATGAAAATTCAGAACTTTACGATTTAGTTGAACAATACATTGAAAATCCCATTAGTCTTAATACTTCCGATTTAAATGAAATAATGAAATTGCCTTTAATTGATATTGAAGTTGCTAATTCAATTGTTAAATATCGGTCAGAAAATGGAAGAATATTTTCGTATTCTGAGCTAAAATCCATCGCAAATATTTCATCCAACACAATCAAAATTCTAACAGCATTCACATTCTTAGAAAGACGAGAAAGTAATATTGACCCCTCATTTCTAGAAAATTTAAATATAAAATTACGTTCTCGTTTTTCACAAAATATTCAGGAAGCAGAAGGTTACAAAAATGGATTTTACATTGGTACACCAGCAAAGATTTATAACAGATTGCTAATAGATGTAAATCACAAAATTCAACTTGGATTATTAATCGATAAAGATGCAGGTGAAAAGTCAATTGCAGATTTTCATTCATACTATTTCCAAGCAAAAAATGTGATAAATGGATTAAAATTTACTGGCGGGTTTTACACAATGGAGTTTGGTCAAGGGCTTGCTTTATGGTCACCATATTCATTTTCTAAGGGCAGCAATGCAACAAATTCAATTATAAAAAGAGCTCGTGGAATTTCGCCTTACACAAGTGCTGGTGAATATTTATATTTAAAAGGTGCAGCTTTTCAATATTCATCTAATTTTTTTGAATTATCGTCATTTTATTCATTTGGAGAGAACAATTATAATTTGTCACAAAATACTTATGGATTTGTGTTTACTTTACAGCCAATTAATTTTCTTAAACTTTCAGCACTTTACATGATTGAAAATCAAAATACATTTGATAACGTTTCAGAAATAAATAGTGAATTGAATAAAAAACACATTTCATTCAATTATGAATTAACTTATGGTGATTTGTTTTTAACTGGTGAATTTGCAATTTACAACTCAAGTCTTGCAAATATAAATACTTTACAATTATCATTACTCCGTTCAATTGTAGTGGTTGCTTCAATTAGAAATTATCCAAATACTTACGAAAGTACATACGGACAAGGCTTCGGTGAAACTAAAAATACCAATAACGAATTTGGAATTTATTTTGGATTAAAATGGCGGACAGATTTTGGAATTATCAATTTTTATCTCGATCAATTTAAATTCCCAAATTCAAATGCATCAATTGCACTTCCAAGTAGTGGAAATGAAATATCATTCAATTATGAAATTGTACTTTTTCCAAAAACTGAATTCACTTTTAGATATTTTTCCGAAAACAAAGAGGTTTTAGAATTATTGAAAAATGAAAACATAGTTGAAAATAGGAAAACCGAAAAACTAAGATTTGAGCTAAATTATAAAGTAAATAATTTTATTCAACTAAAATCGCGTGTTGAATTACTATACTTAAACAAAATTCATGCAAACGAAAAAGGAATTTTACTTTTTGAAGACGTAAAATTAAATTTTTCCCAAAATTTATCAATAAATGGACGAATAGTTTTCTTCCAAACTAATAGTTTCGCTTCTCGAATTTATGAGTTTGAAAATGATTTAAGTGGAGTGATGGCAAATCCAGCTCTTTATAATTCTGGAATAAAATGGTATTTTTTGATTAAATATAATCCCATTAATACTCTTTATTTAACTGCAAAATATTCGGAATTATATAAACCAAATGAAAAAAACATTGGCTCTGGAAATAATTTAATTGAAGGAAATATTGATAATAAGTTTTCTTTACAAATTGATTTTACTTTTTAATTATTCAATCAAATAAATGTTTAATATTTTTTGGTGCTATTTTTCAAATTTCCCTTTCCTTTATTGCTTTTTTGTTAATAAAATTTATTATATTTAATTGTTACACTTACCGTAACATTACAAATATTTTCGATGTTTTTTACTACTAAATAAATAAGGATAACAAAATGAGAACAATAGTATCAATGCCAGGAGATGGAATTGGCAAAGTTGTTTTACCTGAATCTATCAGATTATTGGAAACTGCTGGTTTTAAAGCAAATTATGTTCATGGTGATATTGGTTGGGAATTTTGGCAAAAAGAAGGAAACGCTCTGCCACAAAGAACAATTGATTTGTTAGAAGTACATAAAATAGGTCTTTTTGGTGCAATAACCTCAAAACCAAAAGATGCTGCTGTGGCAGAACTTGCTCCAGAATTGCAAAGTAAGGGTTATGTTTATTTTTCTCCTATTGTTACTTTGCGTCAACATTTTAATTTGGATATTTGTACTCGTCCTTGCAAAGCATTTAAAGGAAATCCACTAAATTTTATTCGTAAAGATGGAAAAGGTGGTTTTGAAGAACCTGCGGTTGACACAGTTATTTTCCGACAAAACACTGAAGGAATGTATGGTGGTGTTGAGTGGACAAATCCTCCAGCTCAAGTTCGTGAAGCATTAGAAACACATCCTAGAATGAAAACTTTTGCAAATGTGAAAAGTGAAGATTTAGCAATTTCTACAAGAATTTTGTCACGTCAAGCAACACAACGTATTATTCGCGCTGCTTTTGAATATGCAAAAGAGTTTGGATATACAAATGTAACAGTTTGTGAAAAACCAAATGTTTTACGCGAAACTTCTGGAATGATGGTAAAAGAAGCTCAAATTATTAAAAAAGATTTTCCAGAGATCCAACTTTGGGATACAAATATTGATGCACAAATGATGTGGTTAACTAAAAATCCAGAAGATTATGGTGTAATTGTTGCCGAAAATATGTTTGGCGATATTATTAGCGATGGCTTTGCTGGTTTAATTGGTGGATTAGGATTTGCGTGTTCTGCAAATGTCGGAAATGAAGTAGCTGTTTTTGAACCAACTCACGGCTCAGCTCCGAAATATGAAAAATTAACACCAAGTATTGTAAATCCAATTGCGATGTTTTTATCAGCATGCATGATGTTAGATCACATTGGCGAAAAAGTAACTGCTGATAAAATACGCAACGCAATTGCAAAAGTAATTGAAGAAGGCAAAGTTAAAACTTATGATATGATGAAAATTCGTGGCGGTGCAGATGTTTTTGAAAAAGGTGCTTGCACAACTCAAGAAATGACTGATGCAGTAATTGCTGCACTGTGAAAAGTGAAATGTGAAAAGTGAAAATATGTTGCTTTTCACATTTCACTTCTTACATTTCACCAATAAAAACAAATTTATTTTATAAAAGATATATTTTGAGAGTGTAAATGAAAGAAAAAATAATAAAAATCTGGCCGGAAATTGACTGGATTAAAGATGCTGAATTAAAAGAAAAAGTTACAAATTGCTGGGTTCATGCAATTGAAAACAGTGTGCTTGAAGCGGAAGATTTGGAAGTTATTCCATTTTCATTGCTAATTCAAAATTGCAACATTACATTTATGAATCACAAACGAACCGCAGTTCAACTTAGTGTTGATATCGCTAAACGTATGCAAGACAATTTTGGTGATGAAATAAAAATAAATATGGATTACCTTATCGCTGGTGCAATTCTTATTGATGTTGGTAAATTATTGGAATACGAAATTATTGATGGAAAACTTTCAACAAGCAATTTTGGAAAGTATGTGCGTCATCCATTTAGTGGTGTTGGAATTGCTCAACAATTTGGACTTCCACCAGAAGTTTTACACATGATTGGAACTCATTCAATTGAAGGAAATGTTGGTAAACGCTCCGTTGAATCGTTAATAATTCATCATGCAGATTTTGTGAGCTTTGAACCATTCCAAGAAGCAAAAACATTAAAGTGAAACGGGAGACGTAAAATGTGAATTTCTCGCAAACTATTAGTTCAATTTATATTTAATTTAATTCCTATTTATAAATTAATTAGGAGGAGTATCATGTTAAATTTAAATCACAAAAATCTTGAAGTTTGGAAAGTTTCTATTCAGCTTGTTAAGGAAACTTATGTCGTTACTCAACTTTTTCCTAATAATGAATTGTATGGATTAGTTAGTCAAATGAGGCGTGCTGCTGTTTCAATAACTTCAAATATTTAGGAAGGAGCTGCGCGAAAGAGCATAATTGAAAGGGAAAGGTTTTACGAAATTGCTAGAGCTTCTTTAGTTGAATTAGACACACAATATGAAATATCATTAGAATTGAATTATTTAAGGGATATTGATATTAATAAAATTGATAAGTTATTAAGTCATAGTTTTGCTTTATTATCCAACCTTATAAAAAGTAAATAGTTGGTACTATATTTTTGCTTTTTAACATTTTGTATTGTTTGAATTAAAATAAATTTAAATTATTGATTCGTCTTACGATTTCTTACTTTTGACGTTTGACATTTCACAATATTAACGGAGATAATATGTCCCAAAATTTAGTTGAAAAAATTGCACAACGCTTTGCCGTTGATTTAGAAGAAGGGGCTACTGTTGTTAGTGGCGACTTCATTTCAATAAAACCAGCACATGTTATGACTCATGACAACACTGGTGCTGTAATTCCAAAATTTAAGCAAATTGGTGCTACAAAACTTGCAAATCCTCGTCAAGTTGTTCACACGTTGGACCATAATATTCAAGATAAAAGTGAAAAGAATCTTGAGAAATATCAAAAAATAGAAGCATTTTCTAAATCTGTTGGTGCCGATTTTTATCCCGCTGGACGTGGAATCGGTCATCAAATTATGATTGAAGAAGGCTACGCATGGCCCGGAACTGTTGTTGTGGCTTCTGATAGCCACTCAAATATGTATGGTGGAATTGGTGTACTCGGCACTCCAATTGTGCGAACGGATGCTGCTTCAATTTGGGCAACTGGCAGAACTTGGTGGCAAATACCTCCAATTGCTAAAGTTAGTATAACTGGAAAACTTCAAAATGGTGTTACTGGAAAAGATGTAATTATTGCACTTTGTGGATTTTTCAACAAAGACGAAGTTCTGAACTTTATTATTGAATTTTCTGGTGAAGGTGTAAAAGAATTAACACTTGACCAACGCTTAACAATTGCAAATATGACAACCGAATGGGGTGCGCTTGGGGGAGTTTTTCCTATTGATGAAATTACAATTGATTGGATTGCTAACCGAATTGAAAAAGTTAAATTACGTGGTTTGGAAGGAGTTTCATCAGATGTTGACGGAAATGGCGAACATCCACGAATGAATAATGAAAGATTGGAAATATTAAAAGCTGATATGCAAAACCTCAAAGCAGATTATGACGCATACTATGCAAAGGAAATTACAATCGATTTATCCACAATTGAACCTTATGTTTCTGGTCCAAACTCAGTAAAAGTAATGAACAGTGTTTCTGAATTAGAAAAAAAAGACATAAAAATTAACAAAGCTTATTTACTTTCTTGCACAAATAGTCGTGTTGAAGATATTGCCGAAGCTGCAAAAATTCTAAAAGGCAAAAAGATTGCTGATGGAGTTGAGTTTTATGTTGCGGCAGCTTCAAACGAAGTTCAAAAAGACATTGAAAACAATGGTGATTGGCAAATTTTACTCGATGCTGGCGCTATTCCCCTTCCACCGGGATGTGGACCTTGCATTGGATTAGGAATTGGTTTGCTCGAAGATGGCGAAATTGGAATTTCGGCAACAAATAGAAATTTTAAAGGAAGAATGGGCTCTGCAAATGCGTTAGCTTATCTTGCTTCTCCCGCAGTTGTGGCGGCATCGGCTGTTGCTGGAAAAATTAGTTTTACTGGAAGTTATTCAAATACAAATATTTCTGCTGAAATTAAGGTTCTTCCAAAGTTAAAAAGAGAAATTAAAGCAGTAAAAATTATTGATGGCTTCCCCGAAATAATGGAAGGCGATTTAATATTCTGTCCACAAGATAATTTAAATACTGATGGAATTTATCCTGGCAAATACACTTACAACGATGATTTTTCACCCGCCGACCAAGCTCGTGTTGTAATGGAAAATTATGACCCAGAATTTGGTAATATTGTTAAAGAAGGTGATATTCTTGTTGGTGGATTTAACTTTGGAAGCGGAAGTTCACGCGAACAAGCAGCAACTGCTCTAAAATATCGTGGAATTCAACTTGTAATTACAGGTTCTGCATCTCAAACTTATATGCGTAACGCACTTAACAATGGATTTCTCGTTCTCGAAGTTCCAGAATTAGTAATTGATTTCAAAAATAAATTTATTAATGGAAATCTAACAATTGAAACAGGAATAAAAGCTAAAATAGATTTCAAAAATTCAATTATTGTAGCTGGTGATTCAGAATATTCTATTAGTCCAGTAGGAACTGCTGCGCAAGAATTGGTAGTTGTTGGTGGATTAGAAAATTGGGTAAAAGAACAAATAAGTTAAAATTTATTATAATTGTGGACGTAAAATGTGCGTCCACTACATTTTATAAAAAAGAGACAATTATATGGAAGCCTACCGACAGTTCACTGAAAATGTTTCATTATCAAGTTGGAATAAAAAGCACTTCCCACTTCATATTGCTTTAGGAATCACGTATATAGCATTTGGCTTTATGAATTATTATAAAAACAATGAAAATATTTTTTATGCTACAATCTGGCTTATAGGTGGGTTGGTATTTATTATTATGGCCATAGTTCAAAAAAACAGAGCTGGGAGATATTATGTTGAGTTAAATGACAATGGAATTGACGCAAATCTTTCCGCATTTAAATCTATCAAAATAAAATGGAATGAGATCAACTTAATTGAAATAAAACCACTCAGCATTGTCATTAAAATAAGCGATGATTTAAAGGAAGAACTTTCTTTAAGTGTTTGGAATTACGCAAGTGTAATTGAAATTAAAACAAAACTAAAAGAATTTGCCTATACTAAAGGAATAGAAATCAGATAAGCCCCAAATATGCATTAGAAAAGCATTAATGCATATTCGACTAACTCGCTCTAAGCGTTTGTACTATTGTTCACTTAACCTTTTGGGTACAAACGCTAAGACCGAGTAAGTCGGGGCAAGTTCGCTTCTATATTGATTGTTCTTTTTCTAAAATTGTTTATTTTAATCCTATTGCATTATCCAGGATAAGTATACTTCTTGATTATAATACTAAATATTCTTATTTTACTATTAATCAATGAGGTCGAAATGAAAATTTATATTTCCATTCTTTTATTTATTTCAACGAGTTTATTTGCACAAGTAGATACCACCTATTTTCTAGAGCATAACGATATTATTTTCCCTATTAGAAATAATGGAATTCTTGCGGATGCTGCAATTAATGATAGTATGCGTGGAATGCATTATTATAACAAACGGGTTTTATTTTCTAGTGGATTTTATTTAAGCGGTTACAATAACAATAAATTGTGGGCAAATGGTGTGGCTTCAGCTGCAAGAAATGAGGACTATTTGCCAGGAAGTTATAAACATCCCGAACTTAACAATTTGGCTACTATTTATGTTGTTAGGTTGGCTGATACACCTTTTGGCGAAAGTTGGCAAAATTGGAGAGATGCGGTTAAACTTGGTGCTGATTTTCATGATGGAGATAAAGACGGAGTTTATAATCCTGTTGACAGAAATGGAAACTTCAAATGGGATTATAACGAAGATAGACCAGATTTGATTGGAAATGAAACAGTATGGTGTGTTTACAGAGATGCAGTTCCAGGTATAAGACGTAGATTAACAGGTAATCCACTAGGAATTGATATTCAGCAAACAGTTTTTACGACTGTATTTAAAAATGTTATTTTTGCCCGATACAGAATTGAAAATACTGGTATTATTAGTAATTTATTAGATTCTGTTTATCCTGGATAATGCAATAGGATTAAAATAAACAATTTTAGAAAAAGAACAATCAATATAGAAGCGAACTTGCCCCGACTTACTTGGT
>PCUD01000162.1:10077-15395 GCA_002786785.1 Ignavibacteriales bacterium CG18_big_fil_WC_8_21_14_2_50_31_20
GACGATTTGCTCGGTTGTGATACAACACTAAATGCCGCTTTTGCATATCAAAATTCACCCGATAAAATTTGGGGCGAATCTGCTCCAACAATGTTAGTCTCAATTTTACAAGGACCTGCTGCGTTTATTCCAAATGTTACTTTTAATGATTTGAACGATAATGGAATATTTGATGAATCAGATGTTTCATTAAGCTCGGCATTTGAAGTTAATGGATTTGTTAAAGGAACTTCAGAAATTAAAGGAGCAAAAAGTCAAAATGCCAAATCTTTTAAAACTTATTATTTGTCCTCTATTGGAATATCTGAACCTGATGGCGTTGAACAGTATCGGAACAATATGCTTGGATTATCAAAAATAGGAGAGATAATCAATGCTTGCGATTGGCAATTTGGTGAAGTATTTAATGAGGATTGTAACAATATAAACGGATTATTCCCCTATTCCGGCGATCCAGTTATTCCACAAGGTTGGATAAACACAGTACCTAATGATGTAAGAATGATGTTAAATACTGGACCTTTTCAGCTTAAAAAGAATGAACCAATTGATATAGTTTTAGCTTTTGTGGTAGGATATAACACAACAAGTTCACTTAGTTCTTTGCAAAATGCAAAGAAAAGATTAATAGATTTAAGTCCATATTTTTATAATAATCAATTTGATATTATTGATATTGGAGATACAACTCACCTTTCTCCAGAACCAGTTTATTTATTTGGATTAAAGCAAAATTTCCCAAATCCATTTAATTCAACAACACAAATTAGTTATGCAATTCCTTATAGTGAAAATCCACAAAATGTTTCTATAAAAGTGTATAATATTTTAGGGCAAGTTGTTGAAACTCTTGTCAATGAAGTTCAATCTGACGGAATTTATAACATTGAATTTTCTTCTGGTGATTTACCTTCGGGAGTTTATTTTATTTCACTTATTAATGCGGGTTATACAGATACAATTAAACTTAATATTTTGAAATGACAGATTCATTATTTTGCAGAAACTCTATTAAACTTACAAAAATGCTTTTACTTTACATTTTTTAATTAAAAAAACTCTTTTGTAAGTTTTAATAGTCAATTACCAATAATCCTAGTTTGTGAAACCAGCTTGATTTTAAATCAGCTTACAGCAGATTCCACAATTTCAATAAAATTACGAGATGTATTTAATTTAGTTTTTAATCCCCAAGGAATTGTTAAATTTTGCTCAATATGACCATGCTTTACATTATAGAATACAGGAATTTTTAATTTTTCGAAATAATCAGAAATAACATCGTTCAACGATAATGATGGACTTTCTTTGTCCTTAATGTAACAATCAACAAATCTTCCAATAATAATTCCTTCTACTTCTTTAAAATTATTTGTGGCGTATTTTAACTGGTAAAGCATTCTATCAATTCTATATGGTTCTTCACCGATTTCTTCAAGCATTATAACAGAGTTCTTAAAATTTGGGGCAAAAGAAGTACCTAAAAGTGATACAAGTAATGCCAAGTTACCACCTACTAAATTTCCTTCTCCTCTTCCTTTGGTTAAAGTATAAAAATTTTCATTATCTGGATTGATAATTTTCCCAATTTTTTTACTTGAAGTAACCATATTCCAGAAAAATTCCTCCGTAAAACCATTAACTTCGTCTTTCCAAAAATCAACTGCAAGCATTGGCCCAGCAAAAGTAACTAATCCAGTTTTATTTAGAAAAGCCATTTGTAAGGCAGTTATATCACTATAACCGACAAATATTTTTGGATTTTGCTTAATAATTGAGTAGTCAATTTTATCAAGCAATCTTCCAGAACCATAACCACCCCTAACGTTTATAATCGCTTTTACGTTTTTGTTTTTAAACATTGAGTGTAAATCAGCAAGTCGTTCTTCATCAGTTCCAGCTAAATATCCATGATTTTTACCAACATTTTCTCCAACCTCAACACGGTAGCCAAGTTTTTCTAAATATTTAACGCCTTTTTCAATTCTAGTAAAATCACTTGTAGAAGATGCTGGAGAGATAATTCCTATTACATCCCCCTTTTTTAGTTTCTTAGGTTTAACAATTTTCATATTCTCTCAAATTATTATATGATAACGACTTATAAAAAATAGTAAATAATTAAGGTTAAATCAACGTTTTTGACTAAAATAAGTTATTGAAGTTGTTTTTATAATAAAAAATTAGCTAAACAGAGCTTCAATAAATTCCTTTGAATCAAAATCTTGCAAATCATCTATACCCTCACCAACTCCAATATATTTTATAGGAATTTTCTGTTCTGCTGAAATTTGAATAATAACTCCTCCTTTTGCTGTGCCATCTAATTTTGTAACAATTAAACCAGTCAATTTTGTCGATTTCGAAAATTCATTTGCTTGAACTAAAGCATTTTGTCCAGAATTTCCATCAACGACTAAAAATACTTCGTTGGGAGCATGAGGAATTACTTTTGTAATTACATTTCTAATTTTCTCTAATTCTTTCATTAAATTAGATTTTGTATGTAAACGTCCAGCGGTATCTATTAATACAACATCAACATTATTTAATTTAGCATTTTCCAAAGCTTCAAAAACAACCGAAGAAGGGTCTGCTCCCGTACTTTTTTGAATTATTTTAACACCTGCTCTATTTGCCCAAATCTCCAATTGCTCATTTGCAGCGGCTCTAAATGTATCTGCAGAAGCAATTAACACATTTAATCCAGCATTTTTATAATTATAAGCCAATTTTCCAATTGTTGTAGTTTTGCCTGCTCCGTTTACTCCAACTACTAAAATAACATGTGGTTTTTTATCAATAATACTTGATTTGTCACTTGCAATTTTATCATCTTTTAGCAAAATGGATTCTAATTCATTCTTAATTATTTGAGTAATATTTAATTTTGATCTATCGGATTCATAATATAATTCAGCACGAGTATTTTTAATAACATTCATCGCCGTATCAACACCAATATCACTTGAAATTAAAATCTCTTCAAGCTCATCTAAAATGTCCTCATCAATTACTGCTTTTGTACTAATAGCTTCCTGAATACCATCAAATAATCTCTTTTTTGTTTTTGATAGTCCATTTTTTAATTTATCTAAATTGAAATTTTTAAACATTATTTACCCGTTTATTAGTCTTTATTTGAAATTCTAAATCGCAAATTATTAAATTGTATTTAATAACAAATTATGCGTTTTCTTTAACCCATTTAATATTTTCATAAGCTCTAATTGCATATCCAATAACAGATGCAAAACTCAAAAAGATACTTGTAATTTTAAAAAAACTATATATCCATGTAGTTTCTTCTAAGCCAGAAACAACTGCTAATAAAAAAACAGCAATTGATGCAACAGTAATTTTACCAAGTAAATTTGAAGGGAGCACTTTGCCAATAATATTAGAAACAAAAATGCCTCCAATAAAAATTACCAAATCTCTTAGAACAATAATCCAAAAATAATACTCAGGAATCGCATCCATCCAGTACAATTGAAACACAATTATTGTAACAAAGACTTTGTCAGCCAATGGGTCAATAATCTTTCCAAATTCAGTAATTTGATTAAATTTTCTTGCTAAAAATCCATCCAACAAATCAGTTAAATATGCTCCCGCAAAAAACATAATCACAATTATTCGATAAGAGTCTACCTCATTAATTTTAGATAGGAAAAAAGCAGTAGGCAGAACAAGTAGCATTCTTAAAATGCTTACAAAATTGGATATTGTGAATATATCTTTTTTATTATACTTCATATTAGTTGTTATATTTTAGTTAATGCTATTATTACAACTTATTGTTTCATTTGTAGTTAAATAGCTTTGTTTAATTTTATTATTGATATTACTTTTTACTGTTTAATTCAAAATCTTTAATTATAATTGGATATTTACCAGTGAAACAAGCAGTACAAAAATCCTCTGGAGCATGGTCAATCATTGAATCTAATAACTCATTTTCCGTCATATATTCTAAACTATCAACACCAAGATATTCTCTTATTTCCTCAATGCTCCCAAATTTATTAGCAATTAACTCTTCCTTTGATGGAAAATCCATTCCATAGTAACAAGGGAAATAAATTGGTGGTGAAGTTATTCTTATATGAATTGATTTTGGGTTGGCTTCTTTTATCAAATTAACTAATTGTTTAGATGTTGTTCCTCTTACAATAGAATCATCAATAATTACTATTGTTCTATTTTCAATAACACCTTTAACTGTATTAAATTTGATTCTAACACCAATTTCTCTTTTCTTTTGTGCTGGAAGTATAAAAGTCCTTCCAATATAATGACTACGTATTAAGCCAATTTCTAACTTGGATAATATACCATCCTTTTCAAGTTGATTTTGATAGCCAATTGCTGCTGTATTTGAACTATCTGGAACGCTCATTACAATTACTTTATCACCATCAGGATCAATAACTGGATGATTTTGAGCTAATATTTTCCCTAATTTTCGTCTAATTTTATCAACTGATGCACCAAATATTCTGCTATCTGGACGTGAAAAATAAACATATTCAAAAATACAATGCTTAGCATGCTCTTGTTTAACTAAACTATATGATTGTAGGTTTTTATTATTCTCATCAGTTTTATCGATAACTAAAATTTCGCCGGGTTCAATATCTCTTATATATTTTGCACAATTTATATCTAAAGCACAAGTTTCTGAAGTAATTATGTATGAGTCCCCTTTTTTGCCTAAACAAAGAGGTCTAACTCCATGAATATCTCGTGCTCCTATCAACTTATTATCAGTCATGATAATTAAACTAAACGCGCCTTCAATTTCTTCTAATGCATCTCTAATTTGATCAATTTGATCTTTCTTTTTTGAGCGTGCAATAAGATGGAGTAAAACTTCAGAATCACTTGTAGTTTGAAAAATTGCACCATCTTTTTCTAATTTTTTACGAAGATATTTCGCATTTGTCAAATTTCCATTATGTGCTAAGGCAAGATTTCCATCTCGATAATTTACGACAAATGGTTGAATATTACTTCTAGAATCTGTAGATCCAAATGTGGAATATCGATTATGACCAATTGTTATTTTATAATTCATATCATTTGCTTGCATAACTGGACTATTTACGAAAACATCTGAAACCAAACCAAATGCTTTGTGAGTTTGAAAAACAGTTTCCCCATCTGACCCAATAAAAGCTTTTGTAATTCCGCTAGCCTCTTGACCCCGATGTTGCAATGCATGTAATCCAAAATATGTAGTTAATGGCAAATCATTTTCATTGCCTTCAATGCCAAATACACCACAATTGCAGGTTGGTTTATCTGTTGAAAAC
>PCUD01000012.1 GCA_002786785.1 Ignavibacteriales bacterium CG18_big_fil_WC_8_21_14_2_50_31_20
CTAATATATATCAGATTCAAAAATTAGTCAAGTTTATTTATTAATCTGATAAACGATTTTTCTAATCGTATCAAATTGAAGATACGGATATTCTTCGCGGATAGCGTCTATTGCATCTCCAGCGCTAATTTTACTTGAGCGCAGGTTCTTAAACGTTTTACGTATTTGATAATCTCTTACGGCTTTCTCGTCAATCAAACCTTGAGCGTCGAGAAGATCGTAGATGTCGTCACTAATGAGGTCAGACAAAGGATTATCGATTTTTGCTATTATTGTTTTCATCGCTGCCTTCCTTTTTGATTATGGATATTCCTAACATTGTACAACGTATCAAATTAGCCTTATATACTTACTCCTATGTTAATAGTTCCATAAAGTACAAAAAAACCGACCAGGGCAAACAACCTAAATCGGCATAAATTTGCTACTCTGGTTTTAGAAACCTAATTTAAAGGTATAAAAATTTCTAAAAAAGTAACAAATCTTGTATAAATAATTCCTTTGTTTTTTTGTACAAAAATAGTAAAAAAAAAGGTAAAGTCAATAAAAATAAAATGTATCCTATATGAAATTAGATTATATTTTGACTTAGAATCGAAAAATTTGTAAATGAAAAAAGTAAGTGGATTTTCGTCAAATTAATAAAATTCCTATTCGGTTTTGTAAGTGCATTAAAAATAATATTGCGAAAGAAAATTGAAACCTTAAGTTATTTTCTTAAAAAACTTTAGTATAATTATATTTAAAGATAATGGAACAAAATAATAATTCTCAACGAAAAATATCTATTTCAAACTTCATATTTATATTATATAAATGGAAGAAATTCTTAATAATTAATATGATTATAGTTCTGATTATTACTGCGGGCATAACTCTTCTAATGTCTAATCAGTATAAGTCTACTGCAACTATTATGGCAATATCTAATAATAACTCGGGTTTAGGGGGATTGTCAAGTTTAATATCAGGAGGACCTATTGCTTCAATGGGAGCACAATTATTAGGAGTTGGAGGAGGTAATACAGATATTATCTTCGGTATTCTAAATAGCAGAGCTACATTAGTAAAAGTTATTAATGAATTTGGGTTAATGAAATATTATGAAATAGATGACAATAATATGGACGATGCCCTTAAAGCTTTTAGAGAAGATGCTATTTTTGAAACCAACGAATATGGAATGAGTTTTGTCAATATAAGTGTTATAAATAAAGATTCGGTTTTAAGTGCTGAAATAGCTAATTATTTTGTTCAATTATTAGATAGTATAAACATAAAATTGAATATTGAACAGGCTAGAAATAACAGAGAGTTTATTGAAAAGAGATATCTAAAAAATGTGGCGGATTTAAATGCAGCGGAAGATTCTCTTTATTTTTTTCAGAAAAAATATGGAATAATTACAGTTCCAGAGCAATTTGAAATAATTTATAAAGCAGCGGCAGAAATAGAGGCTAAACTGGTAGAAAGTGAAATAACGGCTTCATTAATAAAGGATAGATATGGTAAACTCTCTCCGCAATATGATTTGGCTTTAAATGAGGTCTTGGCGATCAAAAACAAGGTTAAGGAATTAAAAAATTCGAAAAATATAGCCGATGATTCCAATATATTTGTACCGTTTCAACAATTCCCTGAAATATCCCTTGTTTATATGAGAATATTTAGAGAGGTAGAGTTACAAGGAAAAATAATGGAATTCCTTGTACCCATGTATGAGCAGGCAAAAGTAGAGGAACAAAAAAGTATACCCACGGTTGTTGTGTTGGATAAAGCTGTCCCTTCTCAGGTGAAAGACTCACCTAGAAGATCAATAATAGTTGTCGGGATCGGGATGTTATTCTTTTTTATGCTGGTTACATTTGTGTACCGTGGAGAGTATGCAAATAAGAGGACCATATTCGAGAACACGATTGAGGAAAAAGAAACCTCATTCTTTAATAAGATAAGAAGAATATACAGAATGAGATAAAATATCTATTATGGTTTTTATAATACTTACTTCTGTATTAATTATTTCACTTTTTTTAAGTAGAATATTATTCAAAATATGGTTTAATCCGTTAGCCATATATACAAGTATTTGGTTTGTGCTTTTATTTTTATACGAACTTAAGCTTTTAAGATATTATCCTCTACAAGTTATAACATGGTTTGTCATTTTAATTGCATTTTTGTCTTTTCTATTTGGAGTATTATTTTATTTTTCGGTTAAAGATTATTTATTTAATTATCAGGAATATAGCTTTTCAAATTTACGCGACAATCCAATTTTTGAAAACAATGGAAGGATTCTTTTAATTGCTATCATAATTATAGGTTTAATAGGATTATTAGGTGCTTTACAACATTGGAGTATTTTATTAAAACAATTTGGTAGCATACAGAATGTTTTTTTATATGCTCAGGTAGTTTATAGGATGAGAGTCGAAGGTGATTTAGTGGGGGTTGTACCCTATTTATCAGCATTTTCTTTCGTTTCGCTATTTTTAGCTGGATTATATTCGGCTTATATGAATAAAATATCCTTAATAACTTTATTGCCAATTATGGCAATAATTCTTAAAGATCTTGCAAATGTGGGACGAGCCTTTATGCTTTTCGCATTAGTTGAATTTATTTGTGTATTTATGATTGCGCGATATTCAATGAATAAAAAAGAAAAAACATCAGTTCAAAAAAGCAAAAAATCCCTTGTTATCAATTTTATTTTAATTTTAAGTGTAATTATTATTAGTGCTTCTTTTGTAAGATCGATCAAGGGACAAATAGAGCATTACAAAACAGCCACTAGTTCTCTCAAACAACTTAATGTATTAGATGTAATTACTCCATCAATTTATCTCTATTTTAGTTCGCATGTTGGAGTTTTGAACAAATTTTTAGAACAGAATAATGAAAGAAGCATGATTGGAGAACATACATTTATGCCGGCATATAATATTGCGGCTAAATTCAATTTAACAAAAAATCCAAATTCTTACCAAAAAGGATATTTTATTCCTATGTGGACTAATACAGGTACCTATCTAAGAGAATTATATTCAGATTTTGGAATTTTAGGAGTCACTGCTGGACCCTTTCTCCTTAGTTTTTTATCCGTTTATTTCTTTTTTAGGTTCTTGAACGAAAAAAAAATATTTTATCTAATCTATACTTCATATTTATATATAGTTATTTTTTTTACTTTTTTGGTAATGGTAACACGACTGGGTAATTGGATAATATCACTATTATTAACGATATTATCAGTTACAATTCTTGAACGTATAGGTAAAAAGCATATCGAAAAGAATAAAAATTTAGAAATTGAATAAAATAAACATTTACCAAAAAAATCTGATCACCCTTTTGGGCGGACAAACTGTTTCCTTTATAATTAATTTTTTCTCCATTTTACTTGCTGCAAGATTTTTAGGTGTAGAAATTTTCGGTGATTTTGCAAATTTGCTAGCCGTAGTTATTATATTATCTAAATTTGTTGATTTTGGAATGGGTCCGATATTATTTCGTGAACTTTCAAAGGGAAAAAATGAAAATGTATATTCTACTGCTATTTCTCTAAAACTAATCCTTTCCTTGTTCTTGTTAATCGGAATGAACATCTTTTTTCAAATTTCGTCATTCCCTTCTCTAGAAATAATGCTTGCTAATATTTTGTTTATAACAATTTTTATTTCGTCACGAATGGAAAACTTTAGAGAAATATTGGCTACTCCCTTTAAAGCAAATATGAATATGCAAATTCCGATGATGCTTAGTGTTTTGGATGCCACTTTATTATTAATTGGAGTGCTATTTATACCGATATTCAATTTAGGAGTTTTATATTTCACTACTATTTATGTATTGTCTAACCTTCCTGGATTTGTTTTTATAATAGTTCAGTTAAATAAAAGATTGGATTATAAGTTTAATTTCAGAATTAAAAATTCTAAATGGTTACTAAAAGAAGCTGTTCCTTTAGCCGGTTTCGTTTTGCTAATGGTTTTATATCAGCAATTGGATACAATTCTTTTAAAATATATCAAAGGTTCTTTTGAAGCCGGTATTTATGCGGCAGCGGCAAGGTTAACTTTACCCCTGAATATCATTCCCAGCACTTTTGTAACAGTAGTTTTTCCGTATTTGGTGAAGGAAAATGAAAAGGGAAGCGAAAAACAGTTTATAATAAAATTAGTATTTAAAACTCTTTTTTTCATTTCGGTTGTAATTGCAGTTGTGTCATCTTTCAAGATTTTGGAAATAGTTACTTTGATTTTTGGAAAAGAATATTCTCCCGCAGCTTTAACAACTTTATTACTTTTCTGGGCTCAAATATTTTTATTCTTTAATTTTTTTTCTCTTGATTTGTTAACAATTTATAAAAAACAAAAATGGAATTTTTTTTATGCAGCGGTAATTTTAATTTTTAATTTTGGTCTTGATATTATCTTAATACCCAGCTATAGTTATAATGGCGTCGGGGTAGCTAAAATTATTTCTGCTTTACTCGGCACAGTATTATTATTTGTAATATTGAATAAAATCGGGATAAAATTTAATTTTTACAAATTTAAAACAAGTTTATGGATATTAGGTATTTTATTCTTTATTTACCTATTATCTTTATTTCCATTATTTATATATTTACCATTTAGCATTATTCCATTACTTATATTAAGTTATTACTTGGATTTTTTTGATCGGGAAGAAACAATTTTTATTTTTAAATTTATAAACAAAGAAAAATGGCTGTCGAAACTAATCAGGAATTAATAGTCTCAATAATAATAGTTAATTATAAAGCTTATAAGATGACTGAGGATTGTATTGAATCAATACGAAATCATACTCAAAATCTTAGTTATGAAATTATTCTCGTAGATAATGTCTCTAATTCTCATTCTCTTAAACAATTAAAAAAAAAGTGCCCTTACATTAAATCTATTGAGAATAAGGATAATCTTGGTTTTGCTGCAGCAAATAATCAGGGAATAGCGAAAGCAGGTGGTGATTTTATCTTGTTTTTAAATAATGATACAATTTTTACTGAAAACTCATTAAAAAAAATTTTAGATTTCATACGGAATACAAGTGAGATTACATTTGTTGGTTGTCAATTGAAAAACTCAGATGGTAGTTACCAAAATTCAGCATATGATTTTATTTCCCCATGGAATTCATTGGGTGAGAGTTTATTCATATATAAACTATTTCCAAAATATAAATTATTTAGTAAGTACCACTATAATAAAAAAAAAATTAGTACTCCTATAGAAGTTGGTTATGTTCAGGGTGCTTTTCTAGTTGGACCTTCGGAAATAATTAAGTTATTAAATGGTTTTGATGAAAGATTTTTCTTTTATGGTGAAGAAGCAGATCTATGTAAGCGTTTAAAACAAATGGGAGGGAAAGTTATTTTTCTACCTTATACATCTATTATTCATGTAGGGGGAGTAACTGCTTATAAGAATCTTAGGTTCAAATTTAAAAACCAAAGTATTGCACACATACAACTTATACAAAAACATTTTCATGGAATTAATTTTCTTGTGCTTCATTTTTTACATTATTTGGGTATTATCATCAGGATACCAATATATTTTATTTCAGGTATCCTAATGTTTAATAAATTTCAATTATTAAAGTCTATAAATTATTTAAGGTTGCTTTTCGTATACCCCAAAAATCAATTTAATAAATAGTGTTCTTAAAATGAAAATTCTCCAAATATCTCCCCAAGTACCTGTCCCTACTATTGACGGTGGTAAATTAAGTGTTTCGGGAGTTACTAAGTCTCTTCATAAATTGGGTCATCATATAGCCTTCGTCTGTTATAGAAAAGAGGCTGACTACGAGTTATCTTCATATCAACTCTCTAAATTTTGTGAACCATTTATTTTAAATGTTCAAACCGGTAATTCGATTTTCGGAGCATTGATTAATTTATTTTCTCCCATTCCGTATAATGCTTCCAAGTATAAACAAAGAGAACTAAAAAGTTTTTTAATAGACGACTTGGCAAAAAATAAAATGGATATTATACAAGTCGAACATCTTCATATGGGATGGATAGCAGAGGTTTTAAAGAAAGTTTCAGATGTTCCAGTAGTTTTACGATCTCAAAATTTAGAAACAAGCATAATGAAGCGATATACTAATGCACAGAAAAATATTGCTTTGAAGTTATTTGCATGGCTGCAGCATAAAAAATAATGTTTTTCTTTTAGGAAATATTTCAGATGCTGAGTTTAAATATTTATTGAATGAAACAGAATTATTTGTTTACATCCCGCTATATGAAGGATTCGGACTTCCTGTTTTAGAAGCAATGGCCGCCGGTGCTGAAATATTAACATCTTCCACTACTTCTTTACCTGAAGTTATTGGGAATACTGGACATACTGTTAATCCAGAATCACAAGATAAAGTTGTGCAAAAAATAAAGGAGATCCTAAAGGAAAAAAGATTAGACGGAATAAAAAGAATAGATGTTATAAGCAGAGCAAGAGCGTTTTCATGGGGAAAATCTGCTCAACAGCATATGAATATTTTTAAAAGAATTCTATAAAAAATAATGAAAAATATTTTAATAGTATTAGGAACTAGACCGGAAGCTATAAAATTAGCCCCGGTAATTATTGAACTGAAAAAGCAAAATAATATTGAAACATTAGTTTGTTCTACCGGGCAGCATCGTGAGATGTTAAAGCAAGTTCTTGAGATTTTTCAAGTGAAAATTGATTTTGATTTGGATCTCATGAAGCCCAATCAAAATTTATATGATATAACCTCAACTTCACTTATTAAATTGAAAGTTATTTTTAATAAAATTAAACCTGACATGGTAGTAGTACAGGGAGATACTACTACAGCATTTACTGCATCATTAGCGGCATTTTATAAAAAAATTAAAGTTGCACATGTGGAAGCGGGATTGAGAAGCTACAATGTTTTTTCACCTTATCCAGAAGAAGCTAATCGCAGATTCATTAGTATTATGGCGGATTTAAATTTTGCTCCCACTAAAAATTCAGCTAAAAATTTACTTGATGAAGGGGTCGACCGAAAAAAAATATATGTTACCGGTAATACTGTTGTTGACTCCATAATTAATATTAAAAAGCAGTTAAATTCTCTAAACATTAAAAAATTAAAAGAAACAACAAAAGATTATTTACCTGAAAAATTTGATAATGAGAAGTTCATTCTTATCACACTTCATCGCCGGGAAAAATTTGGAGTTGAGCTTGAAAAAATGCTACAAGCAATAAAAGAAATTGCTATAGCAAATCCTCATTACAATTTTATTTATCCCGTTCATTTGAATCCAAACGTAAAAATGCCGGTAGATAAAAAGCTAAATAATATTGATAATATTTATTTAATACCTCCTCAAGACTATCTTTCATTTATTTATATGATGAGCAAATGTGTGATGATTTTAACTGATTCAGGAGGTGTTCAAGAAGAATGCTATATTTTTAAAAAACCGATATTAGTTCTTAGAGATGTTACCGAGAGAAACGAGGCGATCAAGGCAGGTTATGCATTTTTAGTCGGATCA
The DNA here is from genome assembly GCA_002786785.1 of Ignavibacteriales bacterium CG18_big_fil_WC_8_21_14_2_50_31_20. Taxonomy (GTDB): domain Bacteria; phylum Bacteroidota; class Ignavibacteria; order Ignavibacteriales; family Melioribacteraceae; genus 1-14-2-50-31-20. The sequence goes on from PCUD01000012.1 coordinate 7,553, forward strand.
AATCCAACCAAAATAAAAAAATATTTTAATAAGATTATCAAATCAATTGAAACCCATGAAAACTTATTTAAGCAGCCGAACCCTTTTGGTGATGGACATTCAGCTATTAAAATTGTGAAAATTATTAAACAAAATTTAATTAAATGAAAATACTTCACGTCTCACCAAATTTCCCTTTGCCATCAAACGATGGAGGTAAAATTGTCATATACAATTTTTATAAATATATGTGCAAGTTAGGGGCAGAGGTTGATTTTATAGCATTAAGCAAAGAAAAAGTTGATGAAAATTTCATTAAAGAGTTTCAAAATAAAATAACTGTTCACTATGACAAGGAAGTAATTTCATATAAAAGATTGGTAAGAGCTCTTCTAAAAAACAAATCATATTTGATGAATAAATTTTATTCGAATCGTTTTTCTTCTATATTGAATGATTTTGTTGCGGAGGGGAATTATGATATAATTCAATTTGAAGGTTTACACTTAGCCGAATATGCTCTACATTTAATCAACAGAACAAATGCTAAGATTGTATTAAGATTACATAATCTAGAGTCTATAATTCTCAAGCGTTTTTGTGAACAAACAAATAATTTACTAAAAAAAATGTTTTTTAAATATGAATATAAAAAAATAAAAAAGTTAGAAAATCTCAGTTATAAGCGAATAAAAAACATAGTCTTTATTTCCAAAGAAGATTACAATCATTCTGGAATAAATCAAATAGCAGGTGCAAATCCTTTTGTTTCACCAGCTGGAGTAGATATAGAGTACTTTTCTAAAATTAATGAAAAAGAGAATATTAACTTATTTTACATCGGTTCCATGGATTGGAAGCCTAATGAGGAAGCAGTGTATTGGTTTCTTAACAAAGTATTCAAAATAGTTCAAAAATCATACCCCAATATTCATTTTTATATTATAGGGAAAAATCCTTCAAAAGGATTAAAGAAAATTAACTCTAACAGTATTACGGTGACTGGAACCGTACCTGACGTTAGACCATATATTGAAAATGCGGATATATGTGTTGTACCTATTTTTATTGGCGGAGGCATGCGGGTAAAAATATTAGAAATGATGGCTGCTGGTAAAACTATTATTTCAACCTCCATTGGTGCGGAGGGAATTAATTACAACGATGGAGAAAATATACTTATAGCAAACAGCGATTCTGAGTTCATCGATAAAATTAAAAGTTTAATTGAGGGTAGAGAAAGTAAAAAAAGAATCGCCGTAAATGCAAAAGATTTTGTATCTAATAATTATTCCTGGAATAAGATAATTAATGAGTATAAAATCTATTTAGAAACTTTATAATTTTTAGACTTGATGAAGAAAAAATTTATTATCGTTACTCAATACTTCCCTCCAGAAATTGGCGGAGGCTCGCAGCGCAGCGTTGGATTTGCAGAAGAATTATCAACGCTCGGATTGGATATTAAAGTGATTACTCCATTCCCAAGTTATTTAATGA
>PCUD01000030.1:0-9069 GCA_002786785.1 Ignavibacteriales bacterium CG18_big_fil_WC_8_21_14_2_50_31_20
CATAAATAAGTTCCAATATGAAGCAATTAAAGATAAAATAAGTTGAAGATTTAATTGACTTTAAACGGAATAACTCCGAAGTTTTCAAAACTTCGGAGGTTTTTTGCCAACTATTTTGTTAACAACATCTTTTTTACTGAACTAAATTCACCAGCTTGTAATTTATAAATATAAACGCCACTTGGTAAATTACTTGCATCAAACTTAACTGAGTATTTTCCACTTGTTTGCTCTTGGTTTACTAACTCTTCAACCTTTTGTCCAAGTGAATTATAAACAACCAAATTTACAAAGCTATTTTCTGGCAATTGATAGCTTATTTGTGTACTTGGATTAAATGGATTTGGATAGTTTTGAAATAGCTCAAATTTATTAGGAATTCCAATTTCAGAATTTATGCTAACAATAACAATTTCAAATTCATTAGAATAATTTGACTCAACAATTCCCGTAAAAGCTTTTAGTCTGTATGCATAATATTGACCAGGAGTCAAATTACTATCAGAAAAAGAAATTAAATTTGGTCCCAAAATTTTATGAATTATAAATGAGCTCCCGTCACCATCTTTTCGTTCCAAATAAAATCCTGTTTCGGTTGATGAATTGTCAGTCCAAGTGAGATTTAATATTCCAGTTTCACCTTCCGTTCCAGTTAAATTACTTGGTGCAGCAAGCGTTGTAGTTGCATTTGCTTCGTTTGAATAGTCAGAATTTCCAATGCTATTATATGCTCTAACTCTATAATAATATCGCGCACCTTCGGCTAAATTATTGTTTACAAAAGCTGTAATATTTTGTGAAACAGAAGTGATTTGATTCCAAGTTCCAGCAGGGTCAAGAGTTCGCTCAACTTTGAAACCCGATTCGTTGTTTGAATTATCTGTCCAAAACAACGTAATTTGTGTAGAACCAGTTAATAAAGCAACTAAATTTGACGGCTTATTTGGAACTGTGCTTGTAGCAACTGTAATTTTTCCATTATCAATTCTTGCATTTGGTGAGCCTTCATTAAATAAAAATTGCTCCAAACTTATGTTGGAATAATTTCCAATTGATACATTGGGCGAGACAATAAATCGTAATTTAATAATGGGTCCCAAATTGTTAAATCCAGAAGTACTTGCACCAGCAAGAATAACCTTATTTCCGGTGTTGTTATAAGAAAAAGACCATCCATCAGTTGAAGTTCCAGTGGTTACAATTTGATCAAATTTTACTTTTGATGAATCGAAAAGTACATTTGTTTGCAATGAAACAATTGAATAATTGGAAGACAAATTTGCCATATAAATTGGGATATCAACCGTTCCAGCAATTTCTGCCGTTGTATCTGGAATTCTAACTTCTGTGTCATATAAATATATATCCCCAGAAGAACCTGAACCTCCAAAGGAATCTTGAGCCGAAACTTTTATAACTCCACCCTTAATTGCGGTCAAAAGTCCAGCAGAATTAATTGTTGCAATACTTGGATTGCTAACACTCCAACTATATGGTTCAGTTCCATTAGAAGCAGTAAATTGTAATGTTTCACCACTAAGCAAATTCCCAGAGGAAGGAGAAATGTTAAGCGTAGCAAGTTGAAGTACTCTAAAATATGAATTAATTCCATTACCTAAATCAGTTTCGTTTAATATCATATTTGAGAGGGTTAAATTTGTTCCGCCAGTATTTATTGAAGTAATTTGAAAACGTATAATTAATAAAACTCCGGAACCCGCTAATGTATTATTGCCAGCGAAAGCAACTTTAAAATTACCATTATTAAAAGAAAAACTTGGTGTTGAATAAGAACTAAGCATAGTTCCAGTAGTAATAATTTCAATTGGTGTTAAAATATTTTGGTTTACCGTAATTGTAAGTTCACCTGCAGAATAATTCATTCCACTTAAATTAGTAGTGTAAACTGGAATGTCCACAGTTTGTCCTTGATAAAAAGAAGTATCTCTTGTACTAAACCTAAATGGTCTTATTTCTACAACTCCATCTGTAGAATCAATAATTCCATTTGAATCCTGAGCAACAATTTTTGTTACTCCTTTGCTTGTTGCTGTTAGCAATCCACTCTCATCAATTGAAGCCACTGATGAATTAGTAACACTCCATGAATATGGAGCTGTTCCATAGCTTACCGAAAATTGTTTTGTATCACCAATGGTAATTATTTCAGAGTTTGGATATACATTAATTGTTGGTTTTGCATTTACTGAAATTCGTCCATTTTTTGATATTATACTTGGAGTGCCTTCATTAAAAAAGTTACTTGTCGTTTCTGTAAAAGAAAGATAAGTTGTGCCTGCGTTTATTGCTTTAAGACGCAAGTACAAAAGAACGCCTGTTCCCGACAAGCTTGAATTACCAGCAGCAGCAATTGATATTTTTCCAGTTGTGTTTGTATTATAACTTAATGCACCCCAACTATTGGTAATTGTTCCATCGGAATATGCCGAGTCAACAACAAAATAATAGCTGTTAAAACTCAACTGCAAGTTATAAGATGAAACACTTTCTCCAGTTAAAGAACTATCGACATATACAGGAATATATATTTCGTCTCCAACAACTAAAGTAGTATCATGGATTGATACCCCTATCTGCCCAAGTCCAAAAGCTGAATAGAATGGAAGCAACAGCAAATATATTATATTTAATAATTTTTTCATTTTCTACCCATTTGTTTAGAGCGGTAGCAAGCCACCGCTCATTAATTAAACAATTTACTTTAGAACCATTAGTTTTTTTGTGGCAGTATATTTGTTTGCCGTAATTCTGTATATATAAACTCCAGTGCTAACCTTACCACCATAATTATTAGTAGCATTCCAAGTTATATTATAAGTGCCAGCATTTTGAGATGAATTAACTAATGTTTTTACTACCTCACCTTTAATATTGTAAATAATTAATTTCACATTAACATTATCATCAGGAATTTGATAAGTTATTATTGTAGAAGGATTAAAAGGATTTGGATAATTTTGTTCTAAACCATAAGCAGTTGGCTTACCAACAAATTGGATTGGTGAAGAAATCACATTTTTAGTCAAGTTGTTTTCGTTAGCCAAAAATTTAGAAATCTTAATTTCTTCGCTAACATTTCCTCTAATTTCTTCATTTGCTAAAAGATTAAGAGTAAGAATATTTCCTTCTAAATCCATTGGTTTAGTTCCGGCAATTGCAATTATCAATTTTTTTGTGCTTTCATTAAAAGCATAATTCACATTAAATTCTGAAAGCTCTTTAGCTTCAATTAAATCCTTTAGTGAATACAGTTTTGTATTTACATCTATTTCAATTTGTAAAGCTGTAACACCTTTGCTATTACTAATTTCTATAGGAATTGAGAATTGCTCAGCTCTATTTACTGTGCTGCCAGAAATGGATAAACTAACATTATCTACTTTTTGAAGTGCAAGATATTGTTTTGTTTTATCATCCATAACTGGAGGAGCTGGCGAACTTCCAACTTCTGCAGGGAATGATGTGATTAGTCCAACAGAATATTGGAGAATGAGAGATGCGTCGTAGGAAGTAATACCTGCTGTTGCTGAAACATCTGCAACACTTCTTTGGCGTGAGTTAAGCGAATCATCACCAGTTGGATTTACAACAAATTTTAATATTTTTGATGCATCAAAAGCTTGAACTGTTCCATTTAAACTAACATCTCCCATAACTGGATTTGAAGCTCCACCTCCAAGCCAAGGGGTAAAATCAACAGCATCTGTAACTTCGGCTCCAACTCCAGCAGGATTTGTTGAATGTTTTGGTCCCGAATCGTTTCCCCACCAATTGTTTTCGGCATTTATTGTAAACGATTTGTTCACATTATTTATTCCAAGTCCACTATTTTGATAAATGTCACAAAAATTAATTGTAGGATTTGAAGAACCCTTTGCAACTAATGTGCTATAGTTATATTTGAATGTAGAATTTGTAATTGTAGGACTAGCATTAGTAGTTACAACTGCACCTCTATCATTATAGTAATAATGACCAGCATATTGCACTACACAATAATTCAACTTACATAATGGGTCAAGCGATTCTTCTTCAAAATAAATTCCATGCCATCCTTGCGATGAACTCCATGGTGTAGTTTCTGTGCTGTCAGAATTGCTATCGCCTCCATAAAAATCATCTCTAATATCTGTAAATACTATTGTGCTATCTGGTGTTCCTCCACCAATTGCTTGCAACCCTTTGCGTATAGTTAACTTAGTATATGGGAAAAATTTAAGAACTACACCTGGCTCAATTGTTAAGATAGCATTACTTGCAACAGTATAATTGTGAAATAAATATGGAATGTTTGTAATACCGCCAAAATTTCTTTTTAGTAAAGTTACATCTTGTACTAATGTTTCGCTCTCTAAAACACCGATAGCTTTATAGGTAGTACCAGAAATAATATTTCCGATGGTTGACGATGGATAAGAGACCAATGATGTTCTAAAGGCAGCGTAAGTTAAATCATTAAAAATTGAATAATTTAATACGGGATTAGAAACGCCTGTTAAATATACTCCCCAATTATTTCTGTTAAATGTTTGATTGGTCAATGTTGGAGAGGCTTGATCCAACCAAATAGCTACATCAGAATATTTGAATATTGCATAATCAAAAGTGCTGTTTGCATCATCGCTCACATCGTAAAACTGAATTCTTGTTCCACTAATTGAAGGCAACGTTGCAGAACCATCATCATTTGTATCCATTGGATTTCCATAGCTATCGTCTTTTAGGTCTGTAAAGACAACTGGTTCAGCAATAGTTCCCTTAATTTTTAAAGCTCCATTTACATTTAACCTTCCATTTTTAAAAACAACACCTGCTGGAATTACAATTTTTGTTCCAGAATTAACAGTACTTGTACCATATAAATAGTAAGTTATATTATTAAACCCAGCAAAATTTCTAATTGGAACTGTTGCGTCAACTGAATAGTTTTCATTAGCAATTCCTAATGCCATAATTCCAATGTTAAGTGCGTTGTTATTTGAGAATGTTGGATTAGAAAACATACTCATTGCAATTGGAGTATAAGTAATATTATTTATTTGTGTGTTGGAAATAATTGGATTAGCGCTTCCGAAAACTCCAATTCCAGTTGATGATGATTGCTCAACAATGCAACTATCCATTTTTAATTTTGAACTAAATATTCTAACTGCACCCCAATTATAATCATATAAATATGAACTATTACCTCCATACCTAATTGAGCAGTGCTTAAGTGAATTTAGTGTATCTAATGTTGAAGCTTGGAATTGAATATCTCTCCAATTTCCCTTATCCGGTGAAGAGTTATTTCCATCATTATTTGTATCACCACCGTTAGAATCATCTCGTATTGATGTGAAAACAATGTTTTCTTCTAAAGTGCCATTAGCAACTAAAGCCCCTTGAACGGTTATTGAATAGTAGTAAGTACTATTGAATTTAATTACAACTCCAGGTTCAATTGTTAGTATTGCGCTTGGGCTTATTGTTAAATTATCCACTATGTATGCAATGTTACTAATTCCTGCAATACTTCTTTTTGCTAATGTAGCATCAGAAGAAAGTGTTCCTTCCAATATTTTTATTCCGCTGCTACCATTTGCAGCAAATGTAATGTTTGTAAAAGTAGGATTTGATTTTAGCGACATGGCTATTGGGTCATAATCACAATTTTGAATTGTTACCCAATCTATATTTGGTGTTGAACTACCTTCACACTTTATTCCATAATATGAATCTGATATCGTTGAGTTTGTAATACTTGCTGCAGCATCAGTGTATGTTACTCCTCCTAATGAGCCAGAGCCGCCAAATTTTACCGAACAACTATCAAGCATTGAAAACACATCATCGCTCGTTGATTTAAATTGAATTGTTTTCCAATTATTAATTGCTGGAAAAGTAGCGTTTCCATCGCCGTTGGTATCAAATGGATTTCCAAAATTATCATCTTTAATAGATGTAAAAACTATATTTCCAGTCAAACCACCATCAGCTTTAAATCCACCTTCAACATAAATTCCTGTATTGTTCCATACTTTTATTACAACCCCAGGTTCAACAGTTACATTTGAGCCTGAATTAATATACAAATCACCCATTAGAGCATAGGTGATATTATCGTAAGTAGCCACATTTCTTTTAGCAATTGTACCACTTGTTGGTAAATGTTCTGGACTAATGCCCAAAGCAGTAACTCCAGAATTTGTGAATGTGTTTCCAGAAAAAGTAGGATTTGCAGATACTGACATTAATATTGGTGTGTATGTTGAATTTTGAAATTTGCAATTTTCAATTATTGGATTTGAAGTTGAAAATGCATAAATACCATAAATAACATCTTTAAATGTACAATTTGAAATAGTTGGACTTGAATTAATTAATGTAAGTGCCCCACTATAAATATAAGTTTGATTAATGTAATATCCATACCAAGGCATGCTCGCAAATAAGACCGTACAGTTATCCATTAAAGAAGTAGGGTCACTTCCATTTTCAAAAGTAATTCCTCCCCAATTTTCTTTTGCTGGAACAGAAACAGTTCCATCTTTATTTGTGTCCTTTGGGTTTCCATAACTATCATCTTTTGCAGAGGTAAATACAATTGGGGCAACATCTGTACCATCGGCAATTAATTTTCCAGCAATTATTAATCTATGATAACTGTTATATGACTTAATTACAATACCTTCATTTATTGTTAACGTTATTCCTAAAGGAACATTAACATTGCCTAACAAAAGATATGTAACATTTGAAATTGAAGTAAAATTTCTTTGAGGAAGAACTGCATTTCCGCGTAAAGTTCCGCTCAAAATTCCAATAGCATCATATTCATTATCTGAATTTGAGAATGAGTTGTTTGTAAAAACTGGTGACGCTTCAAACGATAAGGCAACCGGAACCAATTCACTTGAGCCGATTACGTTATCAGAAAAAGTTGGATTTGATAGCCCGATAAACATTGCACCAAAATAATTGTTTGCAAGTGTGCAATTAGTAATTGTTGGACTCGCGTCATCTGTTGTAATAGCTCCGGTATTTCCCCTGCCTGCAAAACTTACTTCACATCTAGTCATTACATTTGTTGCATCGTCACTTTGGTCTCTAAAATATATTCCATACCAATCACTTTGTGCTGGGCCAGTTGTTGAGCCGTCGTTGTTTGTATCACCCATTAAATTATCATTTTTATAGGAAGTGAAATAAATAGTCTCTCCAACACTAGCAAGCGCATTTAGTGTACCGTTTACATATAAACGACCTCCCATTGATTTAACTACATTATTTGAGGCAACAGTTAATGTTTCACCATCATTTATAGTAAAATCTGTTCTTAAAACATAAGGAATCGCAACTGTATCCCAAGTCATTGTATTGTGGGCATTGTTATAAATATAAATTCCATCGTAATTATTTCCGGTAAAGTCATTAATTCCATTAAAGACAACCGATGCTGTACCTTCGTACATAATTGGCCAATCGCATGTTTGAATTGTAGAATTTGTAATATTTGCCGTTACTCCGTTATTAACGTTAAGACCAACGGAAGAACAATTTGAAATACTACTTCCAGTAATATTTATTGTTCCCCCATTATAAACTCTAATTCCATAATTTTTAGATTGAGAAAGTGAAGTTGTATCTAAAGTGGCTGTACCTTTGTAAAGATAGAGATTAGCATTATCGCTATTACCCCCATACTTTATTTGACAATTACTAAAGTGAGCAGAACCAGTATTGTAGTAATCTCCTATTTGAATATTTCCCCAATCCCCCCTTGCAGGAGTTCCACCAATTGTATCAGCCGATGAAGTAAAAACGGCAGAATTAGCAACAAGTACTCCATAAACATAAAGCCTTGTACCTGTCTTGAATCTTACTTCAACATTTGGGTCAACGGTTAAAGTTGAGCCATTGTTGAGTTTCAATGTTCCTGTAACTATAAAAGGACTTCCACCAATTGAAAGAGTTGAGTCACTTGAAATAGTTCCCGAAATATTAGTTTGTGCTAAGTTTGTTGCAACGAAGAAAAACATGAGAAGAAGAATTGTAATTTTAACTCGCATGGGTCCTCCAAAAATAAATTATAATGCGTTTTAATAAAACATGAATTAATTTTCTTTGAACTGAACATGCGTGTTGTTTCTAAAACAGTAGGTGCAATATTATCATTATCTCATTTAGAAATTAAAAAGAAAAAGTTAATTCACTTAATTGTTTTTATAAACATAATAGTAATTACAAAAAAATAATTACTTCGTCAAGTAAAGTTTAACGATGTGTTGATAATGTGCTGAAAATCACATCCTAATTAAATGAGGACTTTTGTTATAAATTGTATTGTTTTAGTAGTGAAAATAGCTTTGCTTTCAGCACCATTGAGACAGCTTCAATAATCATAGACAGCAAGTGAATTTTTTTCGCTTTCAAACCAATCTATTTTATCATTTTTGCCGAGATATTCTTGAAATTCGTTTATTTCATCTTCCAAGTGCTACCACGTTTTAATTGGTTTGTAAGTTCTTTTTAATTTTCTTAATTACATAGTTATTCAAGCTTGTTCCTTCTTTAAGAGCTGAAATTGCAAGAGCCTTATGAATTTCGGGAGTGGTTCGTAAAACAAACTACCCAGAATATTTCTTAGATGTAGGATTGGGAAGTGGCATATTGTTTGTATCATATATCTCAATCCACTCTTCAACTATACCACACAACTCTTTATAAACTTTGGATTCATCAATTCCATGGCAACATTGGTCGAGCCAGCCAGGGACTGAGCCAACATAGCATTTATCTTCATCTGACCATTCAACTATTTTTAAATATTTATCACTCTTCTTCATTTTTGAACTTCCTTAATTTTTTTCTTAACCAATTTTTACTGCTGTCGAGGAATAATGAGGTTGTCTCAAAACTCAATACTTGTCATGATGTCCCGAAGGTTTTCGGGATCAGCATCTATTTTTACTCCAAATTCGAAGCTTAAGATTCTGAAACACGTTCAGAATGATTGTTTTGAGACAGCCTCACCATTATTCGACAGTATGGTAATAATTTTTAATA
>PCUD01000030.1:9088-13035 GCA_002786785.1 Ignavibacteriales bacterium CG18_big_fil_WC_8_21_14_2_50_31_20
GCGATTTTTGAACAAACCTATTTTGTTAGCAACATCTTTTTAACATCACTAAATTCACCAGCTTGCAATTTATAAATGTAAACGCCACTTGGTAAATTATTTGCATCAAATTTAACTGTGTATTTACCAACAGACTGATTTTGGTTTACTAATTCTTCAACCTTTTGTCCTAATGAATTATAAACAACCAAATTTACAAAGCTATTTTTTGGTAGTTGATAACTTATTTGTGTTGTTGGGTTGAATGGATTTGGATAGTTTGCAGAAATATAATAATTAATTGGATCTTCTAATGCAACTAGTTCTTCATTAGTTTTGCTTAGCCATGGAGCGCAAGTAAAATTTACTTGTGCAGTAACATCTGATTCATTTTCAGTATAGTCTCTTGCAGTAACACAATAATAAACGAACCGTTTATCCCCATCCCCAATTGTGTATTGACTTTCATAACCATCAGTATAATTAGATGCTGTAGTGGTTGCATACTCTAACCAACTACCACTACCCACTTTTTTATAGATTACATATTCTTCTAAATCATCTTGAATAACAGTAGACCAACTAATATAAGGATGTTCAGAAACCCAAGAACCAGTAAATGATCCTGGTTCAGATGGACTAACAACATCAGTTATAGTAACATATGACCATGGTGAAGTCTCTATTGCAGTATCCCAACCTGCACTTTCTGCTCTTACAAAACAAGCCACACGAAAATCTCCATTACCATAGGGGGCTATATATTGTGAAGGATACATTAATTGATCAACTCCAAACCAATTTCCAGACATATCTGGACTTCTAGTTATATAATCAACATTTGCAACTTCTGTCCAAGTGTTATTGATATTTTTTTCAATTACAAAACCGAAATAAGCACCTATGCTATAGTACCTTGCATATCCACCATATACAATAGCACTGGGGTAAAAATCATTATATTGTGAAAGATGCCATCCACACACATCCAAAAATACCTCAGGTGGATGAGAAGTAATTGTTGAAAAAACGTTATTGTTCAGTGAAAAAATAATAGTTAAAAAAAGCAGCAAAAATTTAATTGTTTTCATAATAACTCTCTTAAATTATTTAATAAAAAGATACTTAAATTAAAGCTTCAATTTATTGCGGATGAAGCCCATTTAATTTGTTTTATCTTTGGCCGAGATAATCGTTACAAAACCGTGGGTGTAATCCGCATTTAATAATATTTGGAATGTTTCATCCAATCCTCCTATAAATTGTTGATGTATGATTTTACTCTATTTACCTAAGTAATATTGTTTTAATTGTTTTGTAGTATTTATTTGATTTGAAGGTTACAAAGTATATACCACTTGATAATTTTGAGCCATCAAGATTTATTTTATGAATGCCAGGTTTCTGTTCTTCCGAAACAAGCACTAGGACTTCACGACCAAGAAAGTCATAAACTTTTATATTAACAAAACTAATATCTGGTAAATTATAACTAATTGTAGTTGTTGGGTTAAATGGGTTTGGATAATTATTAAAAAGAATATATTCAGTATTAGGATAATCTGTGCTTCTTATTTCTGTTGTTTTTTGGTAAAGAAATGCTGGCTCCATTAATACACTTAAGGTATTTTGTGAAATATCAGAAGCAAATATTTTAAGCTGATAAAAACCACTAGATAAACCTGGTAATACCCCTTGATAAATATTGTTATTGTTACTTAATGGTAATTTAATCCAACTAGTGTCGTTTTCTGGTCTATAAAATAATTGCACTTTCCTCAATTCGTTATCATCTTCCACTATAAAATTAATTGTGTTGTTTTTATCAGAACTTAAAACATGCGTTAGTTTTTCATTTGCTAATATTTGAAATTGTCTCATGTAAGGCGGGTTATTATCTAACCTATTTAAGTCAAATTCAGCAATTGCTGTTGTGGAAGCTACTTTTTTGGCTACTTCGCTTTTATCGTTAGTAACAGTAACTTTATACCAGTCTGGTTTAACAGGGAATGTTAAGCTATCTATTTCATATCCAGCCCAGGAGAACATTCCTTCCATGTATTTACTAATTATTGTTTTTTTCAATAATAAGCTATCTCTGGAACTAATTTCAATTTTATGAGGGTATTGTGGCAAAAGATCATTTGTTTGAGAAAGAAATAGTTGAGTTGCATTTAATACTCCCCACTCACTTTCAATTAATATTGTATCAAGACAATTGTTATATTTGCCAAACCAATAAGTTGGGGTTAAGCCAAAAGTAATATCTTCTGTATTAGATAGTATTATTGGATTATCAAAACTTTCTTTCGAGGTATAACCATAAACTCTATTTTTACCAAGACGCATATTAATACTAATTAAATCAATGATATCATGAGATTGTTGTAAAGTTATAGTATTATAAAACTTAGTGTGTTCAAGTTCAATGTTTGCAATAGTATCTTGATAAACACTAATTTTTATGGGCAAACTATACTGCGGATCATCAAGAAAAGAATGAATACTAAGTAAAAACGCAACATTAATCCAAGGTGCTATAGTAGAATCTGGGAAATTGTAGCTAAAATTTGCATGACCAAAGTTATCTGGGTTATTCTCAATTATTGTATCAGTATTGCTGTTTGTAAACTCACCATTTAGGATATAAAAATCGCCTTCATTTAGAAGCTGTTTCCCCTTTACAAACCATTCGTTTTGGAAAGGTGCGTTAGGAAATTTGTTATATTTTAAAATAAATTCCTCATGGAGTTCATCTATCAAATAATTTAAATTTAGTCGTGAATACATAATCCCATTATCCACTAACTTATTATAAAAAGAAAAAGTTATTTCGCTCATCAAAAGCGGGCTATTATCAATTTGCTTTAGATTGAATATCTTTTCTTTATCTGCATCTTCATACTTAATATTCAACGTATCATCAGAAGTAATTTCAAAATCTTCATAAAACAGTGTCATAAAATATCGGTTATTAATATCTAAGTCATAATACAGAGAAATCATATGATAGGTGCCATCTCGAAGATTATTGAAACTATATTCGTTATTGGGAGCGAAATTATAAAACTCATCTTTATAGTTATTAAAAATTAAAATCATTTTCATTTGAAAATCAGCATTAATCACTAGTGTATGCCCATCAGAAGCAATTGAATTATTTGTTGAAATTGAAGATATAGTTGGATTTATGTAAGTAACGTTTTCTCCATCAACAACTATTTGATGACATTTTGATTCAATATTATTGTTTTGCGCATTGCAAATAGTATAAAATGAAAAAAGGAAACTTATTAAAAGATAATATTTATTTAGTACTATCATTTTTTCTCCTATTTTTTAAACTTCGAATTATTTTTAGTGTCATTTATATTACATTATAATTCGTTTTTTTACACTGCTTACCACGTAACTTACATTTTTACATGGCATTATTTTAAAACCGTTGGATTCACATTAACATTTTCTACTTTTTAAAACAGTCCATACATCCTTAACGGGTGGATCAATAGGCGGTTCCGTTGTATCACAATAAGTGATAAGAAAAAGTGCAAAAAACATTGCAAATTTGCTAATTGTTCGTTTTGAATTAAAAATTGAAATAGTTGAATTGTTAAACTTCATTTGTCCCTCAGATAAGTTTAGAATAGTTAATTATTGTTTAGTATTTGGGTTAATATATAGAAACGTATTAGTCGAAAGTCGAAAGTCGAAAGTCGAAAAATACACTGTTCGTTTTTCTTGTCAAGTGGAATTTTGTTTTTGGGAAATTATTTATATTTGAATTGCCTACTTTCAAATTGCCTCAATAAATTTAAGTTACCGTTTTTTTGTGTATATGGCAAAATAGGGATAACTATTGTTTGTGTCAAGCAGATTTTTTTTAAATTGGTTTTTACTTATTTAACCTGGATAATGCAATAGGATTAAAATAAACAATTTTAGAAAAAGAACAATCAATATAGAAG
>PCUD01000113.1 GCA_002786785.1 Ignavibacteriales bacterium CG18_big_fil_WC_8_21_14_2_50_31_20
GTCTGTGTATGTTACTATTCCACCCATGATTTCTCCTTTCATTTAAAACAAATAATTTTAATTAGTTAAAAATATTATTCTCACTATGTATTGCAAATTATCAATATTAACATACAATATGCAAATCCAAAACTGACAAAATTATTTTTTCTTTTCTGTGTTATACCCTTTTTCGCCGTATGGGTTTTTCTCCATTTGAAGATTTTTTTTAATATTTATTGAAAAATGCCATTTTTATAAATATTATTAACACTTTTAGTAATTTTGAAGCAATAATTAAAAATTCTTTTTAAAGGAAATTTTATTCTCTATGAATAAGTTAATATCTGAAAATATTTTAGAATCACTCCGTGAGTTTGTTAGTCGGTTTATCCAGAGAGATGAACAACTTTTTGATACTCTCATAAGCAACTTTGAATATAGGACAGTGGCAAGAAAAGAACTTCTACTTGAAGCAGGAAAAACTGCCAATAAAATTTTCTTCTTATCAGATGGATTCGTTCGCTTCTTTCACTATAAAAAAGATGGAACTGAAGTAACAAGTGATTTTTATTTTGCACCTGGATTCATCACATCATTTACAAGCTTCATTGAGCAAAAACCCTCTATCGTAAATATTCAGGCAATGGTTAAAATGGATGTTCTTTTTATAAAGTATAGCGATTTAATGGCTTTGTATGATAAAGAACATAAAGTAGAAAGATTAGGCAGACTGCTTGCCGAACAAGTTTTCATTACATCTGAAAAACATCTTTTAAGTTTTCTCAATGAATCACCCCAAGACAGATACTTATGGTTGATGAAAGAATATCCTGAATATATCAAAAATATTCCTTTACATTATCTGGCATCTTATCTTGGAATAACCGCAGAATCACTCAGTCGCATAAGAAATCGTTCCGTAAAATAATTTCTTAACTTAAGTCAAGGATTTTATCCTCGTATACCAACTAATTTTGTAATGTAATTAATCACTTACATTATTTTTGAGGATAAAATGAAAACAAAAAACATACTAACGCTTACAGCATTAGTATCAATCATTTCGGGATGTGGATCAGTTTCGCGGGAAAATTTTCATCAAGAACTTTCTACTCCTATTGAAAAAATTATTTACTACGCGTCATTAGCAGGAAATTCTCACAACACACAACCATGGACTGTTTATGTAGAAAATGATTCCGTACTTTTTATTAAAGTAGATTTTTCAAGAAAGCTTTATATAGTTGATCCTGATGCTCGAGGTTTATTTATTTCTATGGGAGCTTTTATAGAAAACTTGGTACTTTCTGCCGGAAGTCTTGGCTATAATGCGGAGGTTGAAATAACCGCTTCCCACAAAAATGATTCTAATGTTGCGAACATTAATCTAAGTAAAACGCAAAAAAATGGATACAATTTAAGCCAAATTGAGCGCCGCAGAACACTTCGAACTCCATTTCAAAACACAGAAATATCAAAAAATCATTTGAATAAGCTTATTGATAATAACTCTGAAATATTTTATTACTCCTCCTCTTCAGAAGAAGGGAAATATATTGCTGAGCAAACACTTGCTGCTTATACTCAACAGGCACAAGATGATCAAGCTAAACAAGAGCTGGCAAACTGGATGCGTTTTTCAAACAGCGATGTTGAAAAACATCGTGATGGACTTACCACTTCAGGAATGGGCATTACAGGTTTTGGCGGATTCTTTATAAGAAATTTTTATAAACCAGAAGATTCTATGAAAGACTCTTTCATTAAAGCAGGCGTTGAAAAAACTAAAGAACAGACAGAAAATTGCGGAGGTTGGCTTGTGATTACACAAAATGAAAACAGCCCCGAAAATTATATACAAACAGGGAGACTTTACCAGAGGCTTAATTTAGCTTGCGAAGATTTAATGATTGGCTTCCATCCAATGAACCAAATGATTGAAGAAGAAAACTTTGAGAAAAATGTAAACCAACAATTATCACTACCTGGAGATATTCAATTTGTTGCACGCATTGGATATGTGAATGAATATCCACCGGCAAACAGTGTGCGACGACCAGTAAAAGAAATAATTGAATACGCCAATTAAAAATATTATTTAAAAAATATATCACTATCGCTTAAAAAGGAAATTAATACCATGAAAAAAATAATTTTAGTAGCAATCGTTTTATTAGCCTCAACCTTGTGGGGACAACAAATTGATTCGGATTCATTAATAACAAAACAAACTTTAGGCACCGAGCTGGATTTGCTTCCCTATATTAGTGGCGGTTATTACGTTTCAGCGTGGTATGGAATAGATCAATTGAGATTTAGAACAATTTTAACAAAAACAACAGTGCCACAATTTGCAGTAGCCGATGGTTATACTGATAATAAACTTGATGTCTATACGTTTATTGTGGATTACTTTTTTAAGAAAAATTTTGAAGGATTCTGGATTGGCACTGGACTTGAATATTGGGATTCACAAATTAAGAATGAAGCCGAAAATCAAATTGCATCATATAACAACACTGTTTTTACGCTTGGCGGTGGATATGTATGGAAATTCTATGATAATTTCTTTCTGAATCCGTGGGTAGCTGTTCATTACATCATTGATGGCGATAAAGAAGTGCAGTTTGAAAGTAGCACATTTAAACCAAATGTGATTACACCTGAAGCCTCAATTAAGATTGGTTGGCATTTTTAATTAATGAGGTCACTTTAAAAAGACTAAAATCAATTAGTAAGTGCAACAAAAAACATTTAAACAAATATGCATTAGAAAAGGACTAATGCATATTCGACTAACTCGCTCTCACAAAGTGATTACTATATGATAAGCGTTTACACCATTATTCACACAACCTTTGTGGTGCAAATGTTTTGCGCGAGTATGTCGGTTATGTATTCATTACTCTATTATTCAAATTGTTAATTTTTATCTTATTGCATTATCCTTGTTTAACCGAAAACAGCATTTGGATTTGTGTTAAATTGAATGACTAATTATAGAAAACAGTCAACCAAATTGTAATATTAATTTTGTCGGTTTTGCTTACTTTATGTTTTTTGTGTGCAGGAATATTAATAAAATCACCTTTTTTTAATGTTATTTCACTTCCATCTTCAAATTGAATTGTTCCAAAACCCTCCAAAACGATAACCCATTCGCTTTCATTTTGATCATACCAGCCCGATTCTGGCGAGCTTTGTCCAAATGAAACAATGCGTTCAATCTGCACATTTTTTGATTTAACCAGATCAACAAAATTTTCACTAGATAAATCAGAAGGCAAATTTTCAAATATATTTTTCATAAATTATCCATAATTAAGTTTTTAGGTGAAATAAAATGTTAAATTCTGTTACTATTTATTCAAAATTATTTGGTTTAACGCACTATTTAAAGTTGGATAATTAAAATGAAATCCCATATTTTCAATTTTCTTAGAGGAAATTCGGCTTCCCTCAAGCACTAATTTTGCCATTTCGCCTAAAATTATTTTCAACACAAAGGCTGGAATATTTGGCAAAAGTAATGGTTTGTTTAAAATCTTTGCCAACAGCTTTGTAAAATTCTTATTGTAAATATGTTCTGGGGCAACGGCATTAAAAGCACCATTCATTTTTTCATCCATTATTGCTTTTAAATAAATGTTACACAAATCATCAATATAAATCCAAGGAATAAACTGATTTCCAGTTCCCAAAGGCGAGCCAACAAACATTTTAATCGGCAGCATCATTTTTGATAAAGCACCGTCGCCACTATTTAGAACAACGCCAGTTCTAATTTTAACCGTTCTAATTCCATAATTTTCAAAAGAATTACAGCTTTCTTCCCATTTATTGCAAACCATTCCAAGAAAATCATTTGCTGGTAAATCATTTTCGGTAAAAATTTTGTCGCTTGTTATCATTCCATAATATCCGACTGCGGATGCTGAAATAAATGCTTTTACCTTTTTATTTTGCTTTTCTATTTGATTAAACAATAATTTATTGCTATCAACTCGACTATCACTTATTTCCTTTTTCCGTTTGGAACTCCATTTTTTTTCGCCAATA
Source organism: Ignavibacteriales bacterium CG18_big_fil_WC_8_21_14_2_50_31_20 (assembly GCA_002786785.1). Classification (GTDB taxonomy): domain Bacteria; phylum Bacteroidota; class Ignavibacteria; order Ignavibacteriales; family Melioribacteraceae; genus 1-14-2-50-31-20. The sequence goes on from PCUD01000113.1 coordinate 4,042, forward strand.
TTTGCACCCGAAAGATTGATTATATAATCCGCCGATTCAATAGCTTTTTCGTCCAAATACTGATTTTCAACATTCCACAAATAGGTCGTAATTCCGCTAATTGATTTGTTGGTTCTGCTTAATAAATTTACTTTGAAACCATTTTCAATCAATTTTTTGCTTAAATATTTGCCAATTGTTCCAGAACCACCGGCTATTAGAACAGTTTCCATTTTCTACTCTTGAATTGATATTTCAAAATCTTTTGGATTATAACCTTGCTCAACTAAAATTGAAAATATTTGCTCTTTTGTTTCGTTTGAAATTGATTTTGTTCTACTTAAAATCCAACCATATTTTCGTTCTGGGTGACCGACTATTGCCCATTTATAATTTTCATCAAGACCAATTATCCAATAATCGCCCCAAAATGGACGCCAGCCTAAAAACGAAACAAAACTAACTTCCAATTTTGTGTTGTTTAATTTATCAACAATTAGTGCAACTCCTTCAGCTTCATTTACTTCTCCATCTTCTTCCACGCACCTATTTACAACTTTAATATTTCCATCTTCTTGTAGAGAATATGTTGCTGTAATGTTTTTTGCACAATCGTTTTGAAATCTGTTTGGAATTTTTGCAAATTCGTACCAAACTCCAATATATTTTTGAAGATTTACAGATTCTACTGTTTTGGGTTCTGTATCTGCTATATTTTGAGCAAATATTTGCAAACTAAACGCAAAAATTAAAGCAATTATTTTTTTCATTTTTCACCTATTAAAACTGGATAATGCAATTGGATTAAAATTAACAATGTTAGAAAAAGAATAATCAATATAGAAGCAAACTTGCCCCGACTTACTCGGTCTTAGCGTGTACCCAAAAGGTTAAGTGAGCAATGGTATAAACGCTTAGAGCGAGTTAGTCGAATATGCATTAATGCTTTTCTAATGCAGATTTCGGGTTAAAATTCAATACTTACGCCAATTGAAGGCAAAAGTCCAAATTCTTCTTGTTCCACAGCTTTGTTTTCGTTAAAATCCCAACGATAACCGTTGATGTTTTTTCTACTATAAATATTTTGAATATCAATATATGTAATTAATGTTATACTAGAAAAATTCCAAATTTTATCAACTCTTATATCCAATGCGTGATTTATTGGCAATTGTTCTGTTAAATATTCCGAAACATTTTGTGAGCCAAATTGATGAATTGGTGTGTATGGAAATCCAGAAGCAAATCGGAATTTGGCTGAAAATATCCAAGAATTTTGCCAAATGTAACCACCAGATAAATTGAAAATCCAATTTTGATTATACTGACCAACTCGTTCAATTTCGTCCAAAGCTGTAAATTCTGTTTGGCTATAAGTTAAACTCGCAATTCCGTAAATTGGCGAATCTGACGACTTCTTTTGGACAGATATTTCAATTCCTTTCGAAATTCCAGTTCCACCGCTGACTAAAGGCTCCAATCCAAAGGAAGAATAATTATCCTCCGAACCGCCAAAACCAGAACCAGAATTTGCAAGCACTAAATAATTTCGTAATTGGCTTGCTGCATATTTGCTGTAATTTTTATAAAACATTTCAATTTTGAATCTTGTGGATTCATCAAAAATATGATCCGCACCAAAAATGAATTGTTCAACTTTTATTGGTTCAAGATTATTATTTCCTGGATAAACCAACCAAATATACGATGGAGTTTGTCGGAAAATTCCAACACTTAAATTTAAGGAAACCACTGGCGATGCAACATATTTGAACGAAGCTCGTGGACTAACTGTAAATTTTGTTTCGAGTGGATTAAAATACTCGCCTCGCAAACCAGCATTTATTACAAATCTTTCAAACAAAGTTGTGTTATAAAGTGCATAAATGTTTGCTTTGTGATAATAGTTATCATTATTTACATAATTTAGCGTAAGTACATCACCAAACGAAGTTACAAAATCGTCTGGAAATTCAATTTCATTTCTACTTCTAATTAAAGTGTAGCCTAATCCAAAATTTATTTCAGAATTTTTATTTAGTTTAAGAATTAAATCACCACTAAACTCGTTAGTTGCTTCTTTTGATTTATTAAGGAAAATAGGATTTAACAGACTATCTCTTTGCGAATTATCGTAAGTGATATAATTTCTTCCAAATCTAAAATTTGCGAATCCATTTTTGAGTAAAAGCTGGTAAGAAGTGCCAAAAGTATATTGTCTTTGACTATTTGCCAAAATTCGTGCATTATCTACTAAATCTTCATTTGTTTCGTTGTTAAAATTTACGTCATCAAGTGTTCCAACAAAAAGAACAGATAATTTATTGTTGTTGTTAAAATTATAATTGTACTTAAAAAGCATATCATAATATTGTGGAACAAAGGAAAATCCGAAAGCATTAAATAGGAAATCGAGGTAACTACGACGAACCGAAAATATGAAATTGTCATTCTGAGTAATTGGTCCTTCCAAATTAAAGCCAAAAGAAGTAGCAGAAATTAGAGCCTTACCTCCAATTCTATCGGTTCTTCCCTCGCGAAGATTTATGCCAAGAACAGAAGAAAGTTTATCGCCATATTTAACTGAAAATCCGCCAGTTGAAAAAGTGGAATTTTCGATAAAATCCAAATCAACATAGCTATTTGTTCCTCCAGTTGCACCTTGAGTTGCAAAGTGGTTAATGTTTGGAACAACAAATCCATCAAGCAAATAAAGATTTTCGGCAGGCGAACCACCACGAACAACAAGGTCATTTCTTCCACCAGATTGTTTTGCAACTCCGGGAATTAGCGACAAAGAGCGCAAAACGTCTTCAAATCCGCCTGGAGTTCTTCTTATTTCTTCGTTGCTAAAACTTGTAACACTTAAAGGCTCTGTTATTTCTTGATTATAATAGCCGGCTGTAACTGTAACTCCTTCCAAGTTAATTGTCGATTCGGTCAATTCAAAATTTACATGCATTGGTCGCGACGATGAAATCATAACATCAGTTTTTGACTCATCTCTAAAACCCAGATAAGATGCTTTTAAAATGTAACTACCTGGTTCGAGATTGTTTATTATAAAATTTCCTTCTAAATCGGTTGCCGCACCAATTGTAGTTCCAACGAGAATTATATTTACGCCAACCAATGGCTGTTTTGTAGTTTTGTCAATTACTGAGCCCGTTATAACTGCATTAGATTGCGCAAATAAATTGGCGGTAATAAATATTATCATTAAAGTTATTTTTATTTTTTTCATTTTATTATCTTTTTATTTTTTGTTATCAATTAGTTTTAAAATTTTAGTATATATTTTTGAACATCAAATTTTCTTTTTGCACCGTTAAAATTCATGTACCTTACTTTTCCAAATATTGGTTTTTCAAACCAAGCTCTATCATGAATTCCGCCAATTGACCATGCAATTCCCGTAAATCCATTTGGGTCTATTCCGTCAAGAGCATATTTGTCATTCAAATAAATAGCAATATTTTGAGCATCTTCTGGTGATTTTGTCCATTCAAGAATTTTCTTTGCCCAGTACATACGCATATATCCGTGCATTTTTCCATTGGATAAAAGCTCATTTTGTGCTGCGTTCCATAGTTCATCGTGGGTTTCAGCTTTTTCAAATTGTGAAATTGAATAAATATAATCTCGTTTATCAATTCTGTGGATATTTAAACTTATCTTAGCCCAATTTGGAAATCCATTAAAATTATCATAATTCTTATTATAATAAACAAAATTGTCAGATAATTCTCTTCGGACAATCATTTCTTCTAAAAAAGCTGATGCGTTTTCATCATTGTTAAATTTTCTTAAAATTAAGGCAATTCTTTGCGCGGAAATATGTCCAAAGTGCAAATGGATTGATAAATTTGAAATGTACTCTTTTGTTGGGTCGTTTCTTAATAAACTGTAGTTCGAAAGTTTATGTTCAACAAAATCTTTCAAAAAGTTAAAAGCTGCGGTTTCTCCAGGTTTAATCCAAGATATTGGCTGAACGCTTAAATCCAAATTTAATTTGTGCAATAAATCTTCAACATTAATTTCACAAAATTGATTATTTGTAGATGCCTGAGGTTCAATTTTGGGAAATTCAGTTAAGTAATCATCCAAAAGTCTGTTTATTTTTAGCCTAATTGTCCTGGCTCCAAATTCCTGTTTATTACTCGTTTGCCAGATTGGAATAATATTGTGCGCATCAACTTCTGCAAAAGGAATATCGATACTTTCATTAATTTTATTAATAATTTGTTGTTTGTTTTTTAGTGGATTTTGATCAGTAAACAAAGCAGCAACGGAATAATCCTCAATAAGTTTTGGAAGTTCGTTTTCAGGTTCTGCAATTTTGAGGATAAACTCAATATTGAGAAGTCTCAATTTTTCATTTGTTTCAACCAAACCATTGATTAAAAAATGAAATCTTCTTAATTCATTTCCAAGCAAATTTTTGGTTAAGAAGAAAACAACTTTCAAGCTCATGTTATATTTAGCAGCAAATTCAGATGCCGCAATTAAAGCCCAATTGTCAGAAACTCTTTGATCACGTTCCATCCAATAAAGAACTGTCTTTTTAGCTTCATCAACTTTAACATTCTTGATTGATTTTATTCGTCTTTTGGTGTCGTATGAAAATATTTCATTCACTTTCAAATACCTCAGAAATAATTTTTTTCCTATAGCTAAATATTTCTACAATTGAATTTTTTACAAAGGCTGAATGAACAATTGATTTAAATATTCCGCCGTACAAATCATATTCTACTTTGTCACTCATTACTGTAAAACCATTTACTTCCTCAAAAGTATGCGTATGAACCCATTTTTTATAAGGA
>PCUD01000091.1 GCA_002786785.1 Ignavibacteriales bacterium CG18_big_fil_WC_8_21_14_2_50_31_20
GTTAAGTGAACAATAGTACAAACGCTTAGAGCGAGTTAGTCGAATATGCATTAATACTTTTCTAATGCATATTTGGGGTTAAAAGGGGCAAAATACTTAAGCAAACTTCACAAATCCTAAATTGAGAATACCCACTATTTTAAGTATGTTTACTTATTCAATTAACAAAATTAATGGAGATAATTATGACAACAATAGTTGATGTTCTCGGAAGAGAAATACTCGATTCAAGAGGAAATCCGACTCTAGAAGTAGAAGTTCTACTTGAGTCTGGCGAAGTTGGTAGAGCAGCAGTTCCAAGCGGTGCTTCTACTGGTGAACACGAAGCAGTTGAATTACGCGATGGCGACAAATCAAGATATTCTGGAAAAGGCGTTTTAAAAGCAGTTGATAATGTAAATGAAATTATTGCAGATGAATTACTTGATTTTGATGCAGCTGATCAAGTAGGAATTGACAATTTTCTAATTCAACTTGATGGAACTGAAAATAAATCTAAACTTGGCGCAAACGCTATGCTTGGAGTTTCACTTGCTGTTGCAAAAGCCGCAGCTCAAACGTTCGATCTTCCACTTTACAGATATATTGGTGGAACTAACGCAAAAACACTTCCTGTTCCAATGATGAACATCATAAACGGTGGTAGTCATGCAGACAACACAGTTGATTTTCAAGAATTTATGGTAATGCCTCATGGCGCTGATACTTTTGCAGAAGCTTTAAGAATGGGTACAGAAACTTTCCATGCTTTAAAAGCTGTTCTAAAAGAAAAAGGATTAAACACTTCTGTTGGTGATGAAGGTGGATTTGCTCCAAACTTACGCACAAACGAAGAAGTTTTAGATACAATTCTTCAAGCAATTGAAAAAGCTGGATACAAACCTGGTGTTGATATTTCTTTAGCGCTTGATGTTGCTTCAAGCGAAATGTTTATTAAAGAAAAAGGTATTTACAGATTCTTCAAATCTGATAATTCTGAAAAAACAGCCGAAGAAATGATTGATATTTACGCTAACTTAATTGCAAAATATCCTATTATTTCAATTGAAGATGGTCTCGATGAAAATGACTGGACTGGTTGGAAGCTAATGACAGAAAAACTTGGAAACAAAATTCAATTAGTTGGTGACGATTTATTTGTTACAAACACCGAAAAACTTTCTCGTGGAATTGGTGAAGGAATTGCAAACTCAATTTTAATTAAAGTGAACCAAATTGGCACTTTAACCGAAACTCTTGACGCAATTGAAATGGCAAAAAGAGCAAGTTACACTTCTGTAATTTCACATCGTTCTGGTGAAACCGAAGACACAACAATTGCTGATATTGCCGTAGCTACAAATGCTGGACAAATTAAAACTGGTTCTGCTAGCAGAACTGATAGAATTGCAAAATACAATCAACTTCTTAGAATTGAAGAAGAGCTTGATATTGCTGGAGTTTTCCCAGGTCTTGCTGCTGTTAATTATAAAGGATAAATTAAATATTTGTTCAAATGAGGCTGATATCCTATGTAATTATTACACAGGATTCAGCCTTTTTTTTATTTAAGAAATTATTTCAAAAATGTCGTAAATTAAACTCAAATAATTATTAGGTTTCAAAATGGACGTAAGTTATATAAGTGATGTTAATGGAAATCAAACCGCAGTTATTATTGGAATTGATGATTGGAAAAATTTACTTAAAAAACAAAATTCAATGAAAAATAAACTTGAAATGCTTACTGGCCTTCAGAAATCAGTTGAAGAAATTAAACTGTTAAAGAAAAACAAAGGTAAAGCAAAAACTCTAAGAGAATTCTTAGATGAAAACTAATGTTTTTATTACAACAAATTTTTCCAATGAAGCAAAGAAACTATTAAAAAAGTATAAATCCTTAAAAAGTGAATTGGAGATTCTTGAGCTGCAATTAAAGGACAACCCAACTTTAGGTAGTTCGATAGGAAACAATTCATTTAAAATTCGTTTAGCTGTCAAAAGCAAGGGACAAGGGAAAAGGGGTGGCGTTAGAATAATAACACATCTTGTTGTGATTTTTGTAAAACATGAAAAAATAAATGAACTTTATCTTCTGTCAATTTATGATAAATCCCAGACTGAAACCATTTCCAAGAAAGATATTCTAAACATTATTAAACAAATAGACGAGTAACATTTTTTAGCTCAAGGATTAACTTTGATTTTCAACGAAACATTTCTTTCATCAAAAAGTAATTTTTACAAATTTCTTGGCATTATTGCTTTCGTAAAATTTGCATATCTTTTCTTTATTCCAATTACACCGCAGGAAGCATATTATTGGTTTTACTCGCAAAATTTGGATTGGTCGTATTTTGATCATCCCCCAATGGCTGCTTATTCAATTTGGTTTGGAACAAATATTTTTGGCGATAATATTTTTGGCGTAAAATTTATGGCAGTAGTTTGGTATTTGCTAACAAGCCTTTTGCTCTACAAAACAGTATCGCGTTTTACCGAAAATTATATTCCAAATACTAACAAAAGCAAATTGGCTTTTCTCTCGGTTATTTTGTTTAATCTAACTTTGTTTGCTCATATTTATTCAATTACTATTGTGCCCGATACTCCACTAATGTTCTTTTGGTTACTTGTTATTTATTCAGTTCAAGAAAGGATAATTTCTGAAAATAAAAACTGGTGGCTTCTTGCTGGTGTTGCAATTGGTTTTGGACTAGTAAGCAAATACACGGCAATTGTAATTATTGGAGCAATATTTTTCTTCTTCTTGTTTTCTTCCAAATATCGTAAAGAACTGCTCTCTCCATATCCATATTTAGCAATTGTAATTGGATTTGTAATTTTTGCTCCAGTAATTTATTGGAATTACGAACGCAGCTGGGCTTCGTTTCTTTTTCAATCAACCGAAAGAGCAAGCACAGTGCGGTCATTACAAATTACATACATTCTTCAGCTTCTTGGAAGTCAGCTTTTTATGCTTACACCATTACTTTTTGTTTATCTTTTTAAAAGTCTTTATTCGGTAGTTAAAAATTGGAAACATAGCGAAAATCTTCACCTTTATTTTTGGAGTGCCTTAATTATTATTGGTGGATTTACATTTGTAAGTTTAACATCACTAGTTAAAATGAATTGGCTGTTGCCTGGATTTCTTCCACTGATTGCAATTATATCAATTTTATATTCCAATGATTTTATTGAATTAACATCAAAAAAAATTAAACAAACAAAGTTGATGAAATTTGGAATTTGGTCGTCAATCATTTTAGTTTTTCTTGGTCATTTAGTAATGGCCGTTCCAAATATTCCACTTGGCAACGGAAATACTTGGAGTGGTTGGCAAGATGCTTCCAAAAAGATTTATGAGATACAGCAAGAACATGGTGGAAAAGACAGCGTCTTCATTTTTAGTAATGGCTACAAAGGCGCTTCTCTTCTAAAATTTTATTTGCCCGATCAGCAAAACACTTATGCAGAAAATATTTATGGAAAACGAGCATTGCAGTTTGATTATTGGGGAATTCCAGATAATTTATTTGGCAAAGATGCAATTTATGTTAGAAGCGATAGAACAGAGTACGATAATGATTTAAACGAAATTAAAAAATATTTTGATTCAGTAGTTGAATTACAAACTTTTGATTATAAATTTGTAAATGGAAAATCAGCAAGAAAGATAATTTGTTATTATGCTAAAAAATATCATGGAAAAAATTGATAAAAACTTCATCCTTCGATTCATAAAATTTGGAATTGTTGGAACTAGTGGAATTGCTATTAACACTAGTGTGTTATGGTTTTTTAAAGGTGTGCTAGGCGTTCCTCTAGCAATTGCGCCAATATTTGCTATTGGAATGGCTGTGTTTTTCAACTTTATTTTAAACAATCATTGGACTTGGAGCAAAAACAACCACAAACATTCATTTTTGCATCGGTTGTGGCGTTATTATTTATCGGCATCACTGGGAGCGCTAATTAATTATGCATTTCTATTAGGCTTAACTCACTTTTTTGATGTTTATTACCTAATCGCAAATCTTGCTGGAATCTTTCTTGGAATGATTTCCAATTTCATGCTTGGCGAATTCTGGGTTTTTAAATCCGTTGAAGACTAAGCTTTAATTTAACAATTCTTGGATATCTTATGACTGCTGTGCTTTTACTATCTTGTTCTGATCAAAAAGGATTAGTTGCTTCAATATCAAATTTCATTTCTGATATTGGTGGAAATATAATTAATTTAGCCGAGCATGTTGATTCTGAAGAAAAAATGTTTTTTATCCGCGTTGAGTGGAAAATGGATGAAGTCCATTATTCATACGATGAACTAATCTTAAAATTCAGACCTTTGGCTGAAAAAATAAATGCAAAATGGCGAATTGAATTGGCTGAGAAAAAACATAAGATTGCTATTTTTGTTTCTAAATATGATCATGTTTTGCAAGAAATATTATGGCGACATAAGCTTGGTGAATTTAATACAGAAATTTGTTCTATTATTTCTAATCATAATGATTTAGAAATACTCGCCAAAAATTACAATATTCCATTTCAGCACTTTCCAATTAATAATCAAAACAAATTGGAACAAGAGCAGAATGAGATTGATTTATTAAAAAAACTTGATGTTGACATTATTGTTCTTGCAAGATATATGCAAATTTTGTCTACCAAATTTGTTTCAGAATTTCCTAATAAAATAATCAACATTCATCATTCATTCCTTCCTGCTTTTATGGGCGGAAATCCACATAAGCAAGCTTTTATGCGTGGAGTAAAAATGATTGGTGCAACAAGTCATTTTGTAACAAATGATTTAGACGAAGGTCCAATTATTGCGCAAGATATTATTAGAATTAGTCATAAAGACTCCGTTAAAGATCTTGTTAGAAAAGGAAGAGATTTAGAAAGATTGGTTCTTGCAAAAGCACTTCATCTGCATTTAGAACACAGAGTTCTTGTTCAAAAAGGTAAAACCATAGTTTTTGAATAAAATAATTATCTACTTTATAAAATATTCACGCCAATCAGTTCAAAATATAGGCAATCAATAATATTTCCTCAATTTGGTATTATCAAAGTTGAGATATAATTGATGTATTAAACTTTTTTAAAAATTGCAAAATTTATATTTAAAAATCATATTGAATAACTTAAGTGCTTTCTTTCCATTTAAATTTAAAACATAATAATTTAACGGGTTTAATTCATTTTATGTTGAAAATATGGTTGGAAAAATTAATTTGAATACTGTTATAACATTATTTTGAATAAACCAAAAAATTTATTTTTATGAAAGATTTTTTTATTATCTTACTAAAAACATAAGTGATTCTTTGGTTTAAGAGCCAAATACAGTTTAATTATAGAAGAGAATTTAATCCAAACAAGCAATACTGAAATTTCTTAATAAATTTTTATTGTTTGTTCAGATAAAGGAGAAAATATGTCTTCAAATAATCAGTTATTTGAGCATATTAAGTTAAGGAAATACATTTTAGGTATTTCGTTTATTTGGTTATTTGTAATTTTGATTTCCATAATTTGGAATTTAAATTCTCTCTCAAATAACATTATTGAAATTACAAAAGCAGACGCAAGAGCTTCCTTTAACAAGGATACTGCTATTAGAATGTGGGCAACAAAACATGGTGAAGTATATGTTCCATTAACCAAACACACTCCCGCAAATACATATTTGGCACATATTAAAGATAGAAATATTACCAAACCAAATGGTGATACGCTTACTTTAATGAATCCTGCTTATATGATTAGACAAATGTTTAATGATTTTCCCCAAAAATATGGAACGGTTGGCTCAATAGTAAGTTTAAAACCACTAAATCCAAATAACGCACCCGATGAGTGGGAAAAAAAAGCATTACAAGGTTTTGAATATGGAGAAAATGAAAGGATTGAAATTTTTAATATAAATGGCAAGAATTTTTTAAAGTTAATGCAACCAATGCAAACTCAAAATGGATGTCTTAAATGCCACGGTCATCAAGGGTATAAAGTTGGTGATATTCGTGGGGGTGTTGGTGTTTCGGTACCCATGCAAAAATATGAAGAGTATTCAGACAAAGAAAGAAATACCATTATCCTATTTCACGGTCTAATTTTAGTCCTTGGCTTTGTTGGAATAGGATTTGGTGCAACTCAACTAAATAAAGAAATTATCAAACGCGAAAAAGTACAAATTGAGTTAAAAAACAGCGAAATATTTAGCGCTACTTTACTAAATTCAACTCCAGATTTAATATATTTATACGATATTATAGAGCATAAAAATATTTATAGCAATGATGGAATAAAAAAAATATTGGGTTATTCTGTTAAGGAAGTTCAAGACATGGGTGAAGAGGTTTTACCTAATTTAATGCATCCCGAAGATTTTAATAATTATCTTAAAACAATTCTTCCAGCCTATGATAAAATTGACGACAATATGCTAATTGAAAATAATTATAGAATAAAATGCAAAAACGGATCTTGGAATTGGGTTCATTCAAAGGAATCAATTTTTAAGCGATTAGAAAATGGAAAACCAAAAATCATATTTGGAATTGTTTCAGATATTACTGAGCAAAAAAAAATAAATGAAAAAATTAAAAAAAGTGAAGAAAATTTAAAAAATTCGCTTAACGAAAAAGAGTTGCTTATAAAAGAGATTCACCACAGAGTGAAAAACAACATGCAAATTGTTGTAAGTTTATTAAATCTACAAGCTAATAGCAGTACTGATAAAAGGGTAAGTTTAGCTTTAATTGAAGGGAAAAATAGAATTGAGACGATGAGTTTAATCCACCAAACACTATACCAAACCGACAACCTTACAATTATAAACCACGAAGATTATATCACAAAATTAATCCAAAATACAACTCGGTCATTTGGTTCAATCGACAAGAAAATTGAATATAATCTAACTATTGAAAAATTGGATTTATCCGTTAATGAAACAATTATAATTGCACTAATAATTAATGAATTACTAACAAATGCTTTTAAACATGCATTCCCAAATAATGATAAAGGAAAAATTGAAATAATATTTCAAAATTTAGAAAATGGTCAAATTTTGTTAAAATTTTCCGATAATGGAATTGGAATACCTGAAGAAATTTTTACAAGTAATTTTGAAACTTTAGGGATGCAGTTAATCTATGATTTAGCCGAAGATCAACTTAAAGGAAAAATAGAAATTGATAGAACTAATGGAACTTGTTTTAATATTGTTTTTAATAGGAAAACCAAATTAGCGTAGAAATTTATTTTAATAGCCAAATTAAGTTTTATTAAAAGGTTGGTATAATTTTAGATATAAAGGATTACATATTCTAATTATTGAAAAGCAATTTTTTCAATTGATAATTTTACTTTATTCAAGGCTCGGTCATGAACAATAAACAAATTTTAATTGTGGAAGATGAGCGGTTAATTGCACTTAATCATAAACTAATATTAAAAGATTTGGGTTTTGTTAATGCGATAATTGTTTCTAATGGTGAAGAAGCAATGGAATATGTAAAAAATAAGAAACCCGATTTGATATTAATGGATATTAATTTAGAAAACAAAATGGATGGAGTTGATGTTGCAACACAAATATTTTCTAAGTATAGAATTCCAATAATTTTTGTTACAGCTTATTCCGATTCAAAATTAATTGATAGAGCAAAAAAAGCTGGCTCTTTTGGTTATATGATAAAACCATTTAACAAAGAAGAACTTAATGCGATGATAGAAATGGCTTTGGATAAAGCCAAAGTTGAAAATGAATTAGAGAAAAGCAAGAAAAAATTAGCAGAAGAAAGTTCCAACAAAGATAAATTTTTTTCCATTATTTCACACGATCTGAAAAACCCTTTAAGTGTTATTATGAGTACGGCTGATTTTTTAGATGTTGAATATGATACTCTTTCTCAAACAGAAAGGAAAGAATTAATTAATATTATTAAAAATGGAGCAAAAAATATTTTTACTTTGTTAGAAGGATTACTTAATTGGTCCCGTATAAAAATGGGTAGATTTGAATATAATCCTAAAATTATAAATGCATTTGATGTTATTTTCAGAGTTCTTAATTTATATAAGGAATGTTCTAATTTTAAAAAAATTCATATACAAAACAATATGAATAAAAAGTTAAATGTTTTTTGTGATGAAAATATGCTAGAACTTGTTTTTCGTAATTTAGTTTCCAATGCTATTAAATTTACCCCATCCGGTGGAAATATTAAAATAGATGTGAAAAATAATAAAGACACAATTATTTTTTCAATAATTGATTCTGGTATAGGAATAAGCCCACAAGACTTAAAAAAAATATTTAGAATTGATATAAATTTTTCTACTATTGGAACAAATAATGAAACGGGAACAGGAATAGGTTTAATACTATGCAAAGAAATTATTGAGAAACATGGTGGAAAAATTTGGGCAGAAAGTGAATTGGGAAAAGGGAGTAGATTCATTTTTACTCTACCTAAAAACAATAAAAGTGATTTGGGAGTACTGAAAAATGCAACCTAAAAATATTTGCAATGTTTTTGGAAATAACATTGCCTATTTAAGAGAAGGAAAAGGTGAGCCAGTAATTCTAATTCATGGAATTACTACATATTCCTTTATATGGAGAAATATTATTCCATTATTAAGCACCAATTATGATGTTATAGCAATTGATTTATTAGGTTGTGGAGATTCGGATAAACCTTTGGATGTTGATTATTCCATTAAAAGCCAAGCCAACATTATTGTTGAATTTATTAAAAAACTCAATTTAGGAAAAACTCATATTGTTGCTCACGATATTGGTGGTGGAATTGCTCAAATTT
>PCUD01000036.1:0-2246 GCA_002786785.1 Ignavibacteriales bacterium CG18_big_fil_WC_8_21_14_2_50_31_20
GACAGACTTGGTGTCTCTTCATTCGAAATATCTGTCTAGAATTATTTCCAAAACTAAAAGTTCTTAAAATACCATTCACAGACCAAATCAAATCCTTTTTTAGCATCTATCTGAGGATTATATTTAAGAACAGCTTTCCCTTTTTCTATCGATGCCAAAGAGTGAGGTATATCTCCATTTCTATTTGGACCATAAATAGGTTCAACCTTATTTATTTCAGAATCGTATTTAGTAAGATTCATTTTTAAATAGTCAAACAACTGATTAAGTGTTGTATTATCGCCAAATGCAACATTAAATACTTCATTCACAAAGGGATTTTCATAATTACTAAAATACGATTTTAGATTTCTAAAATATTCATCCTTTTTAATAATAGCTGCTTGCTCATTAGCGTGAATAACATTTTCGATGTACGTAAAATCACGGCTATAACTACCATCACCATTAATAACGGGACTTTCGTAATTTATAAATTGCTTAACCCAGAGAGGAATAACTGCAGCGTAAGCACCGTTTGGGTCTTGCCTTTTTCCAAAAACATTAAAATACCTAAGTCCAATGGTTTCCATTCCATAAAGCTCACTAAATACTTTGGCAAAGTATTCATTTACAACTTTTGTAATTGCATAGGGACTAAGTGGTCTTCCGAAGCGTTCTTCAATTTTTGGAACTTCTTTTGAATCGCCATAAGTTGATGAACTTGCTGCATAAATAAATCTTTTCACTGCCTCATCTCTGCTTGCAATAAGCATATTCAAGAAACCATCAATATTAACCGAGTTTGTCGTAGCTGGGTCCTTTATTGATCGTGGAACACTGCCTAAAGCAGCTTGATGAAAAACATACTCGCAATCCCTAACAGCAATTCTACATGTTTCTAAATTTCGAATATCGCCTTCAATAAACTGAAAGTTTTTGTTCTCCAAAAATGGGATAATGTTTTTTCTGTGACCGGTGCTAAGATTATCCAAGCAAACGACTTCATTGTTTTGTTCAAGAAATCGTTCAATAAGGTTTGAGCCAATAAATCCAGCCCCGCCCGTAACTAATATTTTACTATTTTTTAATTTTGTTTTATTCATTTTGTTTTTATTAATGTTATTACAGTAAACGTAAATTAAATATCACATTCCAAGTTCTTCTACTTTTGGAATTTCATCAGTCTACTCAACTGTAACTTTTTTTATTCTGTGAAATATTACCGGATCAATACAGCGAACAGATTATTATATATCATATTTAAATAATTAATTTAATTATAATCAATTATTTCACGGGGTGAAGATTTCTCTCTGCGTTCGAAATGACAGTCTTTTTTTGTCATCTTTTTGCTGAAACCCTTTGTCATCTATCTTCCGATGTAGTTTATCGGAATCGAATCCCTCGATGCTCGTTCGAAATGATAAACAAAAACGTCAATGTTATCTAGAACCTCGATTCCTTTTATCCTTTAAAGACTTTATACCCATGAAACATATTTCTTGTATCAAGAATTACTTTTGCATTTTGGTAAATCATTTCAAGAAATTCTTTATAGTCATCATGGTCAGTACTTAACAAAATCAAATCATATTTTGCAACATTTTCTGCTGTTAATTCAACTGATTCCATTTTATAGTTATATTTTCTTGTCTTTGGAAGAGCTGGAATATATGGGTCGTTATAATCAACTTCCGCCCCTTTTTCTCTTAAAATTTCAATCAATTTTAGTGAAGGTGATTCGCGCATATCATCAACATTCTTTTTGTATGCTGCTCCCATTAACAATACTTTACTACCATTTAACGATTTTTTACTTACGTTCAATGCTGCCATAGCTTTTTCAACAACATAATATGGTTGATATGTATTTATTTCACCAGCAAGTTCAATAAATTTTGTATTTACCTCAAACTCCCTTGCTTTCCATGTTAAATAAAATGGATCAATTGGAATGCAGTGACCACCCAGTCCAGGACCAGGATAAAATGCATTAAATCCAAATGGCTTTGTCTTAGCTGCGTTTATTACTTCCCAGACGTCTATGCCCATTTTATCAAACACCATTTTTAGTTCGTTTACAAGTGCTATATTTATTGAACGATATACGTTTTCAACTATCTTTGTTGCCTCTGCAACTGCTGGAGATGAGACTGGTACAATAGAAACTATTACTTGCTCATAAATTGCTTTTGCAACTTCGGAGCAGTTTGCAGTCATTCCTCCAATTACTTTTGGAATTGTGGATGTATTATAGTCTGGAT
>PCUD01000036.1:2271-3075 GCA_002786785.1 Ignavibacteriales bacterium CG18_big_fil_WC_8_21_14_2_50_31_20
AATCTCCGAATTTACAAGATTTCTCTCCCGATGAATCGGGATCGAAATGACAGATTTTTGGAATATTGATGCGTTCTCAAATAATGGAAGTAACATTTCTTCCGTTGTTCCTGGATAAGTTGTTGATTCAAGTGTAACCAACTGTCCTTTGCGTAAATATTTTTGAATTGTCTTAGCTGTGCCTTCAACATAGGTCATATCTGGTTCGCGGTGCTCATCAAGCGGAGTAGGCACGCAGATAATTAGTGCATCAACTTCAGGCATTCTGCTAAAATCTGTTGTAGATTTTAGGAAACCAGAATTTACAGATTTGCTAATTCGCGATGTTGGAATATGTTTAATATAAGTCTCACCTTTTTCAAGAAAATCAATTTTTCTTTTATCCATATCAAAGCCAAGCACATTAAATTCTTTTTCTGCAAATTCAAGTCCAAGTGGTAAACCAACATAGCCCAAACCAACAATACCTACCTTAAATGTTTTGTCGCTTACTTTTTGTAATAATAATTCTTTGTAATTCATTTCTTCCTCAATTAATGTTTTTTTACGCTTATATTTTAATTACTTCAAAAAAATTCCCTTGTGCTTTTGTCATTCTGTCGGAATCGATATGACAAAACAATTAATGTCATATCCAATGCCAGCTCTTTGGGGGTGATTTCTCTCTCCGTTCGAAATAACATTCTCTTTTTGTCATATCGATTACGACGAAGTTGCTTTTTTGCATCCCGCTACTTTCTAACGGAATTATCTGAAGAGAGATCTCCAGCAACCGCATCACATATAAAATGTTCTTTTACTTTG
>PCUD01000036.1:3094-5963 GCA_002786785.1 Ignavibacteriales bacterium CG18_big_fil_WC_8_21_14_2_50_31_20
AAAACAGATTTACATTCATTGCACTCGCATGAGATTTCTCTCCAGACAAACTTTTCTATATTTTTATATTATTTATTCCTTTTTAAAGCTTCGCCACGTCAGTCACATAGTGCAAAGACCAACTAATGAATCACAAATTTTTGAGTAATTTTGCAAAATGGCAAAAGTAATTCACTTTGCACAAAACTCCTTTTAATAACAACATTAGCAATAATTTATTTTGTGAAAATAAAATTTAACAAAGCTGGTTGAACTAAACAAAGTAATATATTTAATTGTG
The DNA here is from genome assembly GCA_002786785.1 of Ignavibacteriales bacterium CG18_big_fil_WC_8_21_14_2_50_31_20. Lineage (GTDB taxonomy): Bacteria > Bacteroidota > Ignavibacteria > Ignavibacteriales > Melioribacteraceae > 1-14-2-50-31-20. The sequence goes on from PCUD01000036.1 coordinate 3,375, forward strand.
ACGTAAAGCAATTAAGTCCTATTTATGCAATAGAAACTAATATTATCTGTAAATATCTAAAAAATAATCATTTACATGATTAATCAATATAACCATTTTCTATTGCTTTGTGTTAGGATAAACTCTTATATCACAATAGTTTACTGCAAATGGAATTCTTTAACCCTAATTTGTCATTAGAAAACAATTTTATTTTCGTAACTTATTGATATTAGATGTGTTAAGGGAATATCGCTTTTATAAAAAAGTTAAGTTTTTCTCATGCTATTTTTAGCAAAAAATGACCGTTTTTTGTAAGTCTAACTTGTTGTATTAGAATAAGTTAAACAATGATTTTTCTAATGACATCATTAGAGATTTATTCCTATCGACAAATCTGGGTTTAATGCATAAACTTGGTTAAACATGTTAAATTGGAGAATATTTTAATTTTATGAAATATTAAATTACAATTATTCACTATTTGAACCCCTAATTTGCATTAGAAAAGAAATTCAAGTTGAATCTATTTTGTGATAATCATTTTTTTTGTTTCAGCATAATTGCCAATTTGCAATTTGTATAAATAAACTCCAGAAGATAACTGCCGATTATAGGATACATCAAAAACAACTTGGTAATTTCCGGGTTGCTTTTGTTCGTTTACAAGTGTTGCTACTTCTCTGCCTAAAATATCATAAACCCTTAGGGATGTTTCTTGCAAGGTCTTTGCATTAACTTTATATATTTGCGAAGATTTTGCCAGCAACGTCTTCTCGTTAATGGAAGGAACAGAATATTTGATTGTGGTGCTTGAGTTTCCCGAAGTGATAGCTCCACCAAACGGATTAGGATAATTTTGCTCCAAATAAAAATCATTAACTAAAGTTTCATCTGTAATTGAAGATGGATTTAATTTAGGACTGCCTGCATTTACCCATGAAGTATATATTAATTCCGCCATTGTTTTAGAGGCATTTCGAAGCAACAAAGTTGTAAATTTTTCAGAATACTCCCAAAATTTTTGATAATACAAATCGCTTGATGTACTTCCAGAGATAGCTTTTGCTTCTTTATCAGCCACAAGAACAGAATCGACATAACGATAATTATCATATAAATATTGGAAAATGTAGGCTGTTGTATTGCTTACATAGTGAACCGAATCGCCCGTATAATTTATTTTCCAAGCATATTTACCAAGCATAGTTGATTCATAGCGAGAATGAACTCCATACTGATTTGTAAATTGCCCATTATAATTTTTTGTTATGTGAAGCGGCATATACCCATCACCGACATAATGACCAATATCCGCAGCAAAAAACAAAGCTTTTTCAAAATCCCTTCTAGAAAATGCAGCTGTCATTGAGTCAATAGTTGTAATAGTAGCCCAAGGTAAAACGCCTTGATCATAAACAAACGATGAGCCATAAAGTGCAATAACCGAATCGAGGGTATTTGGAATCCTTCCTGTAGTTAAAAACAAGGAATAATTATCAATATCTATATAATGTTTTTTTCCTTCAGTTGGGTCATCACCCTTGCGGTAATCAGCATCTGAAGCATGTGAAGCAAGATAATCCTTCCAAAACAAAAATTCGCTCATTTGGGGATGAAAGAAACTTACAGCATTTGAAGATATTTTATAATGCCCAACATTTCCCCAACCAACAAAAAGGAAAGAGCTGAGTATCACTACATATTTTAAGTATTTTTTTATCATTTAATTAACTTAAGCAAATATTGTCCATAGCTGTTTTTCTTGTATATTTCTGCTTGCTTTATTAACTCTTCTTTTGAAATCCAACCTTTTTGATATGCAATTTCTTCGATGCAAGCAATTTGCAAACCTTGTCGTTTTTGAATTGTTTCAATAAAGCTTGATGCTTCTTGCATTGATTCAAACGTTCCAGTATCAAACCAAGCCTGTCCACGACCAAAGAGTTCTACTTTCAATTTGTTTCTATTTAAATACTCATTATTAACGGATGTAATTTCAAGTTCGCCACGGGCAGATGGTTTTACATTCTTAGCAATTTCAACAACGTCGTTTGTGTAGTAATAAAGTCCAACAACAGCATGATGACTTTTGGGCTTTTCTGGCTTTTCTTCAATGGATAAAACTTTTCCAGTTTCGTTAAACTCAACCACACCATAACGTTCAGGATCATTTACATAATATCCAAACACAACTGCATTACGTTCGTTTTTAACAGTTTCAACACTTCGTGTAAGCATTCCCGTTAGTCCGTGACCGTAGAAAATATTGTCGCCAAGAACCAATGCCACATCATCGTTTCCAATAAACGCTTCGCCAATAATAAATGCTTGTGCTAAACCATCTGGACTTGGCTGCTCTGCATATTGCAATTTCAAACCTAAATGACTGCCATCGCCGAACAATTCCTTAAATCGGGGTAAATCTTGTGGAGTAGAAATAATTAATATCTCCCTAATTCCGGAGAGCATTAAAACTGACAATGGATAATAGATAAGCGGTTTATCAAAAATGGGTAATAATTGCTTACTAACAGTCTTTGTAAGCGGATAAAGCCGTGTGCCGGAACCTCCAGCTAAGATAATACCTTTCATTCAAACCTCCGGTTT
>PCUD01000036.1:6014-14587 GCA_002786785.1 Ignavibacteriales bacterium CG18_big_fil_WC_8_21_14_2_50_31_20
ACTTTTGAATATATTGCTCCAAGAATGTTCTTTAATTCAAATGATTCTTGCACATAAAGCTTACATATGTTTTTGTCACCATGCTCTAATGCATAAAGCAACCGCAACCAATAATTGCTCTCTGTCATTTCTTTTAAGGCAATACTGACTTTACTATTAAAATCAGGTTTAGATATTGCTCCTTGCGCTTCTTCATAATTTGCTCCTGATGAAGAGCTCGATTTAGTTAATTGATATTTCATAATACGTGTTTTGCCATTGTTTTCAATTGTGCGTAAAAATTTAATAACATTTACCGAAAAATCAAAAAGCCTATCAACCAAATTATTCTCTTTCATAACGTCCTCTATAATTTAATGTATGTTTTGTAATAACTAATATTTTTCTTTTTACATTCTCCTTTGAACTTACGCCTTTCTCCTTATTTATACTGTTTCTCATAATATTCTTTATAAGCACCACTAGTAACGTTGTTTAGCCATTCGGAGTTTGCTAAATACCAATCAACTGTTTTTTCTAATCCTTCTTCAAACTGGAGTGATGGTTTCCAGCCAAGTTCTTTTTGGAGTTTGGTTGAATCTATTGCGTATCGTAAATCGTGACCAGCTCTATCTACAATGTAAGTTATTAGTTTTTCTGATTCACCAGCTTGTCGCCCAAGTTTTTTATCCATCACTTTACAAAGGACTTTAATTAAATCAATATTTTTCCATTCATTATTTCCACCAATATTGTAGGTCTCACCAACTTTTCCATTGTGAAATATTGTATCTATTGCACTTGCATGGTCAACAACATAAAGCCAATCGCGTACGTTTATACCTTTTCCATAAACTGGAAGAGGTTTTTCGTTAATAATATTATTTATAAATAATGGAATTAGTTTTTCGGGAAATTGATTTTGTCCATAATTATTTGAACAATTTGAAATTACTGTTGGCAAGCCAAAAGTATCGTTATAAGCACGAACCAAATGGTCAGAACTTGCTTTTGATGCCGAGTAAGGACTGTGAGGATCGTATGCTGTTTCCTCTGTAAAAAATCCCTCGTCACTTAGTGAGCCATAAACTTCGTCCGTAGAAATATGATAGAAAAGTTTATTTTCAAAATTATCCTTCCAGATTGCCTTTGCGGAATTTAGTAGATTTACTGTTCCAACAATATTTGTTTGAATAAATTCCATTGGATTTGAAATTGACCTATCAACATGCGATTCCGCAGCAAGATGAATTACTCCATCAAATTTATGTTCATTAAATAAATTTTGAATAAATTCGCCATCAACAATGTCGCCACGGATAAATGTGTAATTTGGCTTTTCTTCAATATCTTTTAAGTTTTCGAGATTTCCAGCATAAGTAAGCTTATCTAAATTGAATATTTTATAGTTTGGATATTTGTTCACAAACAATCGCACAACGTGAGAGCCTATAAATCCCGCTCCGCCAGTAATTAGTATTTTCATGATATTATTTCCTATATAAATAATTTAGTTAATAGTTAAAAAGCTAAAAGCACACGAAATGACAGACAAAACCGCATTGTCATTCCGAACATGCCTTTCATGAGGAATCTCCAGAATTACATTGCTTATAAACAAGATTTCTCAGTCGCACAAAACGCTCCTTCGAAATGACAGACGCTGACTTTGAGAGAGATTTCTCTCCTGCCAAAATACGGCAGAATCGAAATGACAGACTTATCCATCATTCCATCATTCCTTTTTTCAAATCATCTTTACTCAATATTTCCGCAATTCTTTTGGCAGCTTTTCCATCCCATAATTCTGGAATAATACCAGCCTTTTTATTCCCAGCAAGTACGTTTAGACAAGCTACTTCTACTTTTTCCAAATCTACACCTATTAACTGATTTGTTCCAATATCAACGGTGCTTGGCCGCTCGGTAGAAGTTCTAAGAGTTATGCATTGCACTCCAAGATAAGTTGATTCCTCTTGTATTCCACCGCTATCAGTTACAATTAATTCTGCATTTTTTATTAATGCTTGAAAATCGATATACCCAATAGGCTCCGAAAGAATTATAGCATCGCTCAGTGTTTGGATGAGAGCATATTTTTCCAAATTAATTTTGGTTCTTGGATGAATTGGAAAAACGACTTTACGTTCTTTGGCAAGTATATTTAGGAAGTTGACTAATTTTTCTAACGATTCTCTTGTGTCAACATTGCTCGGACGGTGAAGGGTTACAAGGCAAAAGTTAAAAGGAGAAAGGTTAAAGTGCTCCAAAATGTTTGATTTATTAATTTTGGGTTGATAATGAACAAGCGAGTCAATCATTACATTTCCAACAAAGAAAACTTTTGAATCATCAACGCCTTCATTTTTTAGATTTTCCAAACCACTTTTTTCAGTTACAAAAAGATAATCCGAAATTCTATCCGTTAAAATTCTATTTATTTCTTCAGGCATTTCCATATCAAAACTACGCAAACCGGCTTCTACATGAACGACTTTTATGTGGAGTTTCTTTGCCGTTAAACTGCAAGCAATTGTTGAATTTACATCACCCACAACTAGGACTAAATCAGGCTTTTCGTTAATGAGAATTTTTTCAAACTCAATCATAACAGTTGCAGTTTGCTCTGCGTGCGAACCACTTCCAACGCCGAGATAAAAATCTGGCTGTGGAAGCTCTAAATCCTCAAAAAAGACTTTGCTCATTTTCTCGTCATAATGCTGTCCTGTGTGACAGATTAAATGAGTTATTTTATCATGGTGTTTCTTAAATGCTTTATGAATTGGAGCTACTTTCATAAAGTTTGGACGCGCCCCAACAACAGATATTATTTTTTTCAAATTACTTTTCCCCTTTTTTTAAGCCCTCAAAGGCTATGATTTTTGTGTATAATTTATTTTTTATTATGAATAAACCCAGCTTCGCCACGTCAGTCACATTACAACCAACTAAAAAAAATAAAACCATTTCATGTTAAATAGTTTCCATGGCAAAACAACTATTATTTTGCCTTATTTTTGTTGACCCTTAAGCCAACAATTGTGGCGTCACATTTTAAATACCATTTATAATCACCGTCCCGACGTGTCGGGATTATCGAGGTGAAAATTCATAACCACAAATATTGAGATTTTTCAGACACACAAAACTCTCATTCTAAATGGCAATCTTAGATTTACGAGATTTCTTTGTTGAAATGATACTAATCTAAAATTATTATAAGTTAAAAAATGTTAATGCTTTTATGCTTATATCTAAAACAATTTATTATTAAAAATTTAATAATTAGTATCAAATTTAACTAAGTAGAACTAACAAAACAACTTGAACATTTAATCTAATTTACCATAAAAAATGCTAATTCTTATCTAATTAAAACCATCTTTTTGGTATTAACAAAATCGCCTGCTTGCATTTTGTAAAAATAAACTCCCGAACTCAAATTACTTGCTTCAAAACTTACAAGATGATTGCCTGCACTTTTTTTCTCATTTACCAAAGTTGCTACTTCGTTACCAAGAATATCAAATACAATAAGTTTAACGTTTAACGTTTCACTTTTGATATTATTCGGAATTGAATACTTTATTGTAGTTGTTGGGTTAAAAGGATTTGGATAATTTTGCTCAAGTACAAATTTTTCTGGAAATAAATATTCTTCAATTTTTTCGACTTTAGTATAAACTGAGTTTATTGTTCCAGGTGAACCATGTTTTGCTGATGCGCGCCAGCTTATTGCTAAAGAATTATCAAAATTAGGATGAATTAATTCAAGAGTTGCACCATTTCCATCGGCTTCAATTTCCCAAGGTAGATTATCGTCATAAGTTAGTGAATCAGCAACAATTAAGTTACCATCAATTAAACGTATTAACTCACCACTTCCATTTAATCCAAAATCAAAATTTCCAACAATATTTTTAACATTTGGGAAAAGCGAACTGAACATTAAAGTATCTTTGCACAACACTAAATATTCTCGTTTTCCAATAAAACAATTTTCAGCAAAAGTGAAAATATGCGAATCATCTTCATCCTTAAAAATCCAATTAGAAAGATTAATTGTGCTATCGGTATTATTAAAAAGCTCAATCCAATCATCAGTATCAAATGCAGAATGTGAATTATAATTTATCTCGTTAATTACAACATTTGTGGATTGCAGGCTATCCTTTTCAAACTTTGCTATTATTTTTGATGGATAATCCAAATAAAAGGAAACAACTTTTGATGAATCTGTTACTAATCCTTCCCAGCCTGCAAAACAATAACCTGGCATAGGAACTGCTTCAAGCTTAACTGGAACATCTTTAAATAGTGATATGTTATATTTGCTTTCTCTTATTTCAGTTGTGTGCAGAATAATTTTACCATTTAATATATTAGTATTTTCAATATTTAAAGATTCCATTCCGCTAAGCTGAAACTTATCCATAAAATGCTGACTAACATAACTAGGGCGTTGGCGGGCAAACTCACGCATAATTTCAACCAAATCGTTCCATTCGCCGTAGGAAATTGATTTTGCCCAACGCTCTTTGTGGCGAGGAATTTCGGGAGCAATATTTGTTTTCAGACTATCAATTAGATGTAGAACTTTCGAAACATTAAATGTTGTATTCATTTGCACAGCAAAACGTTGAATAAACTCATTTTTGAAATTTTCATTTTCGAGCAATTTTCTAAAAAGTAAAGTTGACCAAGGTGGATTTGGCCAATCAGCACCATTTGTGGCAGTTGCCAATTCCAAAGTGTTGCTAAAATATTGTCCTTGCGAATTTCCACCAAAACCAAAATCCAAATCATAAATCATCCAACGCCATTTTCCAGTGACAGTTTTAGGTCGCCAAAGTTTGGAATTGCTTCCGGGCCAATCGGCATTAGCTGAATATATTTCGGCAATTTGATAATTGATATATTCATCAATATCCACAACTGATTTAATATAATTATAACTTTCGCTTAACGACATATCATTTGAGGAAACAAAATTAATCAAATTGTCATATTCAATTCTATCTCCATTATTTACAAACACATCTTTGCTAATTTCAATTATGTCAACATTGTTTGGGTCAACTCCATGATTTGCTTCAAGATAATGTTCATTCAACTTTTCTCTAATATTGTGAATTCCCCAATATTCGCCATTTATAAACACAATCGAAGGGCGATATTCTTGGTAATCGATATCCATTCCAGATTTAATAAGCGTTTGAATCATTCCATCGCGAAACATTGTGCGATACCAATCCTGAGCCGAGCTTCTTAAAATAAAATTATTAAACTCATAAATTTGCTTGTATGGAAAAAGTTGGTAATTCAATTTTCCGAAGCCATATTCATTACGCATAAAAATGGCTAAGGATTTTTGATTATAAAGTCGGCTGCAACCACCATTAATTTTTATACCAGCATTGATTTTAAATGCAAGATTTTTATCGGCTTCAAAAAACTCAAGACTAATTGGACGCTCCCAATCTTGATTCCAGTTTCGCGGACTTGTGGAACAATTTCCTTCAATTCCATTTGTCCCTTCAACATAAATTCCACTATCGTTGCTAAAAAAATTATCCGCATTAGTTGCAATTGAAAATATTGGCAACTCAGAGTTTTCGTTTATAAAATATGTGTTTGTAATTGTTTTGCTTGGTGAAAAGCTATCTTCAAAAACTTTGGCTCTAATTACCGTAGTTTGCAATACTTCAATTGGATGTGAATATAGTGAATCATTTTCGGTTGGAATAGAACTATCAATTGTATAATAAATTTTGGATGAATCCAACTCGGAATATATTTCAACAATATGTGAATTTGTGCTAAAGCCACTTTGAATAGAAAATATAGGACTTGGTGCTTGAAGTTTAAAATGACTGCTGTCGTTTTTTGTTCCAGGTGTTGGAAAATCAAAAATTTTCCATTCTGAAGTACCGTCAGGATAACGTCCAAAAGATTTATTGGTTGTTTGTTTTAAATAAGTAATACTATCTATCAAAATTTCATTTGGTGAAAACAAACCTATTTCTCCACCATTTGCCGAAAGTTTAAAATTTGTATGATTTTTTCTACTGCTATCGTCCGCCCAGAAACCAACAAAACTATTTGGGCGAACAATAATTTTAGTATCTATTTGCCATTTTGTTTTATTACTAAATTCATCTGTTATATAATAACCATATAAATTAACTGAGGTATCGCAACCATTATATATTTCAATCCAATCAGAATATAGATTATAATCTGGGTCAGCAATTGTTTTAGAATTAGAGGCCATAAATTCATTAATAAATAGATTTAACTTTGAATCTTGCGAAAACGTTATTGCACTAAGTAATATTAAAGAAATAAAAGTAAAATGGAATTTTATTTTTGTCATTATTTTGAATCTTTAGAAAAATTGAAAAATATTTAACATTATCTAATTTTAATGCATTAAAGTTATACATAATTAAAATCACTAATAGCAAAACCTTTCGTAAATGAATATTGGCTAGTTAATATTTTTACTATTTTCCCAAAATTTATTTCTTAGAATATGGTTCGTATAAATAAAAAGAAAATGCCTAATTGCTTTAATAAGTCTGTATTTTCATAAATTTTTGTGATAAATTTTAAATCATAATTTTAATAAATAGTTGGAAGTAAAATGAAAATAAAACCCCTATATATGTATGGAACCGTATTTGTAATAATAATAGCTATAATTGTTTTTACCAGTTCAAGTAATAACGAAGAAATGTCAAAACTCTCCACTCCTAATTCCGAAAGGGGAATGCCAAATGATTCAATTCATAGTGGCATTAAAGGAATGACCAAAGATTCCCCAAACAAAACAAATGTACGCGAAGATTTCTGGTCAAAATTGGAAGAATCCAAAGCAGAATTTGAAGCCAACCCAAACGACACAACAGCAATGAAAAAATATGCTTTATTGCTTGGCATGTCGCATCAAACAGAAAAAGCTTTAGAATTATACGAAAAAATTCTAGCTATTAATCCAAACAGAGTTGACATTTTACTTGCCGAAGGATTGGCTTATTTTAATGACCAAAATTTTGCAATGGCAGAAACAGTAACAAAAAAAATAATTTCTATTGATGATAATAACCTAGAAGCTAAATATAATCTTGGAGTTATTTTTGTTACAAAGGGCGACAGAGACGGTGCGAAGAAAATTTGGGAAGAACTTTCTGAGAAACATCCCGATCATAATATTGGCAAATTGGCTGCTTCATCTTTAGTAAAGCTAATCAAATAATTGAATTAAAAAGCCCCAATCCTTTGAATATTAGAAAATAGGATTGGGGACTCAATAGGATTTCGAATAAAAGTGATACTATTTTATTAGCAACATTTATTAACAAAATTTGAAACGGATTAAATCCTTATAATTAATTCAATATCTAGCTTTAATTTTTGTTATTAATTACTGTGCTTAAAACTTTTTTTTCATGTCCTTTTTGTAATTCTTCATAAACTTTCCAAACTCTTTGTCCTTCTTTCTTCTTTCCAAAACTGTTGATTCAAAATATGCTTTCTCTTTCTCCATTTTTAAATAGTTCTCGTATGAAGCTTTTTCTATTTTTCCTTTTTCAACAGCTTCAAGAACAGAACAACCTATTTCATTTGTGTGCGTGCAATCTTTGAATTTACAATTTTGAGAAAGTTGAACAATAATATCGAATGTAGCTTCTAATCCACTTGTTGAATCGGCAATACCTACTTCTCTCATTCCAGGAGTGTCAACTAATATTCCACCATTTTCTAGAATAATTAATTCTCTGTGACTTGTAACATGCCTCCCTTTATTGGTACTCTTACTTATATTATCAGTTCGCATTATAATTCTATCAGAAAGATTATTTAACAACGTTGATTTCCCAACGCCAGAAGAACCAAGCATACAATAAGTTTTTTCTTTTTGGATATTCGCTTTTAATGCATCGTAACCATTTTGTGTTTCATTACTTATTGCAATTATTGGAACATTCTTTATTCGCAATTGAATGCTTTCCTTCAATTCCAAAATTTGTTGTTCAGTTATCAAATCCGTTTTCGTTAACAGAATTATCGGGGTTACATTTGAAGAGTAACAAATTGTTAGATACCTTTCCAATCTGTTTATATTAAAATCTCGGTCAACAGCTTGTGCGATAAATGCATAATCAATGTTAGTTGCAATAATCTGAATTTCACCAAATTGCCCAACAGCTTGTCGCTTAATAACCGAGTATCTTGGAAGTATTTGATGAATTATTGCAAAATTGGAATCGTAAGTTGTTAAGGCAACCCAATCTCCCACAGCTGGAAAATCTTCCCTACTTTTTGCTGTAAAACGCAAATACCCAGTTATTTCAGCATCAAATTCGCCTGTAATAGTCTTGATTATATAACGTTCTTTATGCTCTGCAATAACTCTGCCAATTTCAAAGCTATCGAGTTTATTTTCAATTCTAAATTTCTCAAAATTGCTATTATATCCAAGTTCTTCTATTTTCATAATTGTGTTAATATTCACGAAAAAGAGCCGGCAATATTCACGAAAAAGGTACCATCAAATATAAAAAAGAATTAAGCAGATTTAGAAAAATCTT
>PCUD01000088.1:0-2280 GCA_002786785.1 Ignavibacteriales bacterium CG18_big_fil_WC_8_21_14_2_50_31_20
CCCATTTTCGTACTCAATTTGGTTTTCTAAATTTTTATAATACATTTCAACTGAAGTTTCAAACTGGTTTTCATTAAAATTTTTGAAATATCCCAAACTTACTTGGTTTGCAATTTCTGGTTTAACTATATCGGTTGTTGGCAGCCAAACATCAATTGGTGTTGAAGTTGTTGAGGTTGAAAGCAGATGAATGTACTGGTAATTTCTGGAAAATGCAGTTTTAATCGAACTGGTTTCATCCAAAAGAAATGTAGCCGAAAATCGGGGTTCAAAGCCGCCATAACTTCCAATTATTTTTCCATTTTCATATTCTTTTGTATTTATTATAAAGTTATCTTCATTAAAATTATAAACTTTACCAGGACCCAAATGCAGATATGTAGAATATCTTAATCCATAGTTTAACTTTATTCTGTGTGTTAAATTTGTTTCATGAGAAATATAAGCTGCTAATTCAAGTCCATATTTATTATCAACCTTAAAAGAATTTACATTACCGCCAGCACTTTCAATTTCGCCAGGAAGAAAAGTATGGTAAAACCCAATAAATCCAAACTGAAAAAGATTTTCCGAACTAAAGAAATACTGAAAGTCACTCTTAAAATTTACATCTCTAATTCCAGAAGTAATTTGAAAATCGTTATCACCACTCATAATTGAAACAACGTAATTATAATCACTAAAAATTAAGGAGGTATTTGAAAACAATTTTTCACCAAAGAGATGATTCCATCTTAAAGTTCCAGTAATATTACCCCAATCAAATCCAAATTGGTCGCTAAAACCAAGTACATCGCGCCCAAAATATCCCGAAAGATAAAATTTATCTGTGTTGCTTAACCGGTAATTTGCTTTTAGGTTTAAATCATAAAAATATAATTTAGAATCGGTTAGTGCCTTATCTCCAGCAAGTGGAATAAAAATATCCGCATAAGTTCTTCGTCCAGAAATCAGAAAAGACGCTTTGTCGGTTATAATTGGTCCTTCAATTGAAAGTCGTGATGAAATCAATCCAATTCCACCAGTGAATCTCCAATCTTTGTTACTCCCCTCCTTCATTTTAATATCCAGAACAGACGAAATTCTTCCCCCATATTCTGCTGGCATATTTCCCTTTATCATTTTTGCATTTTTAATTGCATCGGAGTTAAAGACAGAGAAAAACCCAAATAGATGCGAAGCGTTATAAACTGTTGCTTCATCAAGTAAAATCAAATTCTGATCGGTATTTCCACCGCGAACAAAGTAACCACTATTTCCATCACCAGCTTGACTTATTCCAGGTAAAAGTTGCATAGTTTTTAAAATATCCGCTTCGCCTAGAATTACCGGAACTGATTGCAATTCCTGCGGGACAATTTCAGTTGTGCCCATTTCTGTGGATTTTACGTTATAATCGTCTTTTTTGCCTTCCACAACTACTTCATTTATTTCGAACGAGTTTTGTGTAAGTTCAATATTTGAGTTAACTGAATATTTTAAATCAATTGAAAGCGTTTCCTTTTTAAATCCAGCGTAGCTAAATGTAATTGTATATTTGCCTTTTGGAATTGTAATGGAGTAAAATCCGTATTCATTGCTGGTTGTTCCGGTTTCCAATTCGGCAACATAAATATTAGCACTAATTAGTCCCTCGCCACTTCCAGAATCAGTTATATATCCACTAAGAGTTGAGTTTTGCGAAAAGAGATTTGAAACAATGGTAACAAAGACAAAAAATAACAATTTATATTTTGAAAGCATTTAATAATTACCTAATTAATTTAAATTCAAGTTTACTAAAATACCCAAATGTTGCTCCTAATAATAAGAAAATATTTTTGCCCAATTATAAATGTTTGATACTTAATATTCTGAAATTTTGGATAAAAAAAGCCTTTTGGTTAAGTTGCTTTTTAGAAATGTGGGAAATTGATTTTTATGAATAATGATGAGTTTGTCTCAAAAATTACAAAAGAAAAAATGAGTGTTTTAAGTTTGAGAATTCCCGAATCGTTGCATAAAAGAGTGAAAATTCTTGCTAATGACGATAATATTTCGATAAATCAATTTATAACATCTGCCTTAGCTAAAAAATTGTCGGCTTTGGATACAGAAAAATATCTTGAAGATAGAACCTTAAAAGGTAGCAAAGATAAATTTTCAAAGGCTCTGTCAAAAGTGCCAGATGTTGCCCCTGATGAATATGATAGACTTTAACCCCAAATATGCATTAGAAAAGCATTAATGCATATTCGACTAACTCGCTCTAAGCGTTTGTACTATTGTTCACTTAACCTT
>PCUD01000088.1:2315-10927 GCA_002786785.1 Ignavibacteriales bacterium CG18_big_fil_WC_8_21_14_2_50_31_20
ATATTCGACTAACGCGCTCTTAGCGTTTATACCATTGTTCACTTAACCTTTTGGGTACAAACGCTAAGACCGAGTATGTCGGGACAAGTTCGCTTCCATATTTATTATTCTTTTATTAAAATTGTTTATTTTAATCCTATTGCTTTATCCAGTATAAATTGCGAAAATGATTAAAACAGATTATTCCATTTTCCCAGCATTTCATTTTTCCCAAAAATATTTTGTCTTGCTTAACCTCAATCTGAAACTAAACCTTCATCTCAACCACTGCAAAAAAAACATTGACATCACTTTTTATATTTCGTAAATTTTGAACGTTTCAAAAATAACAAACGATAAATTTGAATATGACAGAACAAGAAAAGTTAAAAGAAGAATTTATAATGAACTTTGGTCACGCCTACAAAACATTTGGGCTGAGCAAATTAATTGGCCATATTATAGCACTGCTTATCTTTTCAACTAAACCAATATCACTAGAAGAAATTTCCAAACAACTGAATAGAAGTAAAGGACCAATAAGTCAACTTACTGGACGTTTAAGAGAGAAACAACTTATCAGAAGAGTTTGGCAGCCTACTAGCAGAAAAGATTTTTACGAAATAGAACCAGAAGTTTTTGAAAATGCATTTAGAAATAGTATAGATTTAAATAGAAATAATATAAAAATTGCCGAACATTTTATGTCTGAAATTAAAAATAGAGAAATTGAAGGTTTAGGTATTCTAAAGACAAGACTTAAAGAAATGTCCGCATTTTATAATTTGATGGACAAACATTACAAGAATTTTTTGGATGAGTGGCAAATTGAAAGAAAAAAAATTTACGTAAAATAATTGATATTTTTTTGTCATTAGCGTTTGGAATTTTCCAAACGTTGCAAACATTAGAGGAACAATTTATGAGAAGATTTGAAAATAAGGTAGCTGTTATTACCGGTGGAGCACAAGGAATTGGAAAGGCAACAACCATAAAATTTTTTAATGAAGGTGCTTCAGTTGCTATTTGGGATATTGATGAAGAAAAAGGAAATGTACTTTGCAACGAACTAAAATCGGAATCAAATAAAGTTGAATTCTTTAAAGTAAATGTTTCAGATTTTGAAGATGTTAAAAAGAACGTTGAAAGGGTAATAATTTCATTTGGAAAAATTGATATCTTAATTAATAATGCTGGAATAACCAGAGACGCAACATTAAAGAAAATGACTCCACAACAATGGCAGCAAGTAATTGATGTAAACTTAACGGGCGTTTTTAATTGCACACAACTTGTTTCGCAAAATATGCTTGAAAACGGTTATGGAAAGATAATTAATGCTTCTTCTGTGGTTGGTTTGTATGGAAACTTTGGACAAACAAATTATGTTGCAACTAAAGCTGGTGTAATTGGAATGACAAAAGTTTGGGCGCGTGAACTTGGTGGAAAAGGTATTAATGTAAACGCTATTGCTCCAGGATTTATCGCTACCGAAATGGTAAAAGCAATGCCAGAAAATGTAATTAAAATGATGGAAGAAAAAACTCCACTAAAACGACTTGGGACACCAGAAGATATTGCAAACGCCTATTTATTTTTAGCAAGCGAAGAAGCATCTTTTATAAATGGTACAACACTAAGTGTTGACGGTGGAATAATAACATAGGAAAATTTTAATGCGAAATGCTGTAATTCATTCTTCTGGAATGTATGTGCCAGAAAGAGTTATTAAAAATGAATACTTTAACGAATTACTTGGTGAAAACGTAAGTGATTGGTTGGAAGAATATGTGAAAATTTATGAAAGAAGATGGTGCGCAGAAAATGAGTCAACAGCCGATTTAGCAATTGAGGCTGGAAAATCGGCGATGAAAAATGGTAATGTTTCACCAGAAGATGTTGATCTTTTAATCATTTCGACAGACACTCCAGAATATATTTCACCTTCAACTTCTTCCAAAGTTCAATACAAATTAGGTTTAGTAAACGCAGCAACTTTTGATATTAACAGCGCTTGTGCGGGATTTGTAACCGCGCTTGATACTGCTTCCAAATTTATAATTGCGGATAAACAATACAATACCGTAATGGTTATTGGTGCATACGCAATGAGTAAGTATTTAAATATGCTTGATAAAAAAACAGTGAACCTTTTTGCAGATGGTGCTGGCTGCATGATTTTGAAATCTACTGAAGAAGGTAACTCGGGATTTTTAGCCAGCAAACTTATTACACTTGGCGAGTATCATGACTATATGGGAATTTATGCTGGTGGAACAAATACTCCAATCACAAATGAAGTATTGAAGCAAAAAAAGAATTTACTAACAATTGTAAAAAGATTTCCATCTGAACTAAATCCACAAACTTGGTCAAGCATCGTAAAAGAGCTTGCGGAAAAAGCCTCAATTAAAATTGAAGATGTTAAGCTTTTTCTATTTACACAAATAAATATTAATAGTATTTGGGAAACTATGGATATGTTAGAGCTTCCAAGAGAAAGAGCACAGACAAGCATGCATTATTATGGTTACACTGGTTCGGCTTGCATTCCAATTTCTTTTGTAGAAGCGCAGAAGCAAAATAAAGTTGAAAAAGGCGATATAATTTTTATGGTCGGTTCTGGTGGCGGTTTTTCAGTTGCTGGTGCTGCTTTTAGGTACTAATTAGAGAATAATATGGCAAGTTCATTGCAAGTAATAGGAACGTGGTTGCTGATAGTTAGTTATATGTCGGTAATTCTTTATTTTGTAGTTCGCGGAGCTATGAAAACAAAAAGCATGTCTGATTATGCAATCGGTAATATGAGCTTCTCTCCAGTCTCAGTTGGATTGTCTCTTGCGGCTTCAATGACAAGTGCAGCTACTTTTGTTATAAATCCTGGCTTTATCGCAAATTATGGTTTAGCTGGTTTTATTTCTTTTGGAATTGTTTTCCCAATTGGTTCGTTAATTTCTTTAGTTGTTCTTACAAAAAGTTTTCAAAAATATGGACAAGCAATAAAGGCGCTAACTCTGGCGCAATGGATTGGCAAAAGATACAACAGCAATGGATATTCTTTGTTCATGGCATTTCTTTCATTATTGCTTATTACATTTATTGTATTAATTATAGTTGCGCTCACAAAAGTTTTATCCAAATCGCTAAATGTTGCTGAAATATATATTCTAATTGGATTAGTTGTTTTCGTATTTGGCTATATGATGTTTGGTGGCGCAAACTCAATGGTTTACACAAATACAATTCAAGCTGGCATTATGATTGTTGTTGCAGTAATTTTACTTACTTCTGGATATGAACATTTTAGCGGTGGTATCGATTCATTTTTTGCAAAACTGCATAGCATTAATCCTAATCTTACAACTCTAACAAATGCTAATTCTCCACTATTCCGAGATTTCTTTGAAATAATATTATGTCAATTTATTGTTGGAATTGCGGTCGTTTGTCAACCACATATTATTACAAAATCGCTTTTACTTAAAAGCGAAAAAGATGTAAACAAATTTTTAATCGTTAGCGTAGTTGCTGAAATTCTATTTTTCTTGGTTGTGTTTGCTGGCTTTTATGCACGATTAGCATTTCCAGATTTAACAGTTGATGGCATTCCGTTAAAAAATGATGGAATAATTCCTGCATATGTAGTTAGTGTTTTTTCTAATGGAACGTTTTCGGTTGTTGTTGGACTTTTGGTTGTACTTGGATTAATTTCGGCAGGAATGTCAACATTGGAAGGATTGATTCAATCGGTTTCTTCAACTATTACTTCCGATATTATTAAGCCTATCTGGGGTAATAAAATTAAGACAGAAAAAGGACTTATTCTTGCTAACAGAATTACTATTGCTGGCTTGGCAATTATTGCTGGAATAATTTCTTACGATCAGCTTATAAATCCTAAATTAAGCGTTGGTCTGTTAGCTCAAAATGGAGTTTATGCATTTTTCTCAGCAGCTTTTATTCCAATATTATTTGGAATATTTTTGAAAGATGTAAAATTAATTGCTCCTCTAACTGCTTCAATTGTTGCAATTATTGTCCACTTTTCTATTTACTACTTTTTGCCATTGCTTGTTAACGAATTCGGATTCGAATTTGGATTTTTTACAAAATATTTGATTGGAACAATTCGAAACCCAGCAATAGCTGCCGCATCGGCAATTGTTATTTCTACAATTGTTGGCTTGGCAATTCACTTTTTCAATAAAAAATCGCGGAAGATATGAACAATTTTGATTGGTTTTCTAAGTGGAATATTTATTCACCCAACTCAATAGCCATAACGGATTTTGATAACGGTAAGTTATATTCTTATTCGGAACTGAATCATTCATCAAATCAATTGGCGGAATATTTTAGATCAGAATATAAACTTGGATTGGGTGATAGAGTTGCTGTTCTTGCAGAAAATTGCATTGAATATGTTATTCTATTTGGAGTTGCTCAAAAATTGGGAATAATTCTTATTCCGCTTAATTATCGTTTGGCTGCTCAAGAACTTAATTATATTATTCAAAATAGTGAACCATTATTAATAATTGTCCAAAATAATTTTATAGAAAAAGCAAAACAGACAGCCGGTTTCGCAAATGTAAAATTCAAACTTACGCTTGATGAATTATCAGATTTACAAAAAGAGTTGAGCTCACAACCAATATCAAAAAATATTAAATGCGAACAAATTACTGAAGATAGTCCAATTTTTATTTTATATACATCTGGCACAACAGCTTTTCCAAAAGGTGCTTTGTACACGCACAAAATGTTATTCTGGAATAGCATAAATACTGAGCTTCGTTTAAATATTACTTCGGATGATAAATCAATTAATTGTGCTCCCCCATTTCACACTGGCGGTTGGAATGTTCTATTTACTCCATTTCTTCACCACGGTGCTCATACAATTTTGATGAAAAACTTCGATTCAGAATTAATATTAAAAATAATGGATGAACAGGAAATTACAATTTGGTGGGCAGTTCCAACAATGCTTAAAATGATTACTGAAAGCGAATTGTTCACTAAATCAGAAATGAAAAAATTGAGATATTTAATTGTCGGTGGCGAAGCTCTGCCTTTGGAAGTTATAAACACTTGGCATAATAAAGGCGTTCCAATAAGACAAGGTTATGGTTTAACAGAAGTTGGACCTAATGTAACTTCGCTAAATCAAGAAGACGCAACAAGAAAGCTTGGTTCAATCGGAACTCCAAATTTTTATATTCAAACAAAAATAGTTGATGAATCTGGAATTGAAATTTTAGGCGAAGGCAAAGGTGAATTTCTACTTAAAGGTCCAAACGTAACTCCAGGTTATTGGAAAAACGAAAGTGATACTAAAGCTACAATTAAAGATGGTTGGTTTTCAACTGGCGATGTTGTTATGCGCGATGCTGAAGGCTTTTTGTATGTGGTTGATAGATTAAAAAACATGTACATCTCAGGCGGCGAAAATGTTTATCCAGCGGAAGTTGAGCACATGTTGCGCCTCCATACAGAAATTGATGATGTCGCGATTATTGGTGTTCCCGATGAAAAATGGGGCGAAGTTGGAAAAGCGTTTATTGTAAAAGGAAAAAACTCAAATTTAAAAGAAGAAGATGTTCGTAATTACTGTCTTGAAAAATTAGCTAAATATAAAATTCCAAAACACATTAAATTTTTAGAAATATTACCAACTAATGATTCTGGTAAAATTGATAGAAAAAAGTTAAAGAGTATAGAATAATTTATGAACAAACAAATCAAAATAGGAATTGTTGGAACCGGTATTTATCTGCCTAAAACCAAAATTACTGCAGAAGAAATTGCAAGTAAAACTAATGGAGTTTGGGAAACAGAAGCAGTAAAAACTAAACTTGGAATTATTGAGAAAACTATTCCTGGAGAAAACGATGGAACTCAAGAAATGGGAGTTTGGGCTTCGGAAGATGTACTGCAAAAAACTGGAATAAATCCGTTGAATATTGATTTAATTTTGAACATTGGCGAAGAGTGGAAAGAATATCCTTTAACAACTTCTGGAATTTATCTTCAAGAGAAAATTGGTGCTAAAAATGCTTGGGCAATTGATTTACAACAACGATGCTGCACAACAATTTCGGCAATGAAAATTGCTAAAGATATGATGATTGCTGACGATGACATAAATACTGTACTTATTGCCGGTGGTTACAGAAATGGTGACTTTGTTGATTACACCGATAAAAATATGTCAATGATGTTTAATCTTGCTGCTGGTGGCGGAGCAATAATTTTGAAGAAAAATTATGACAAAAATTTATTGCTCGGCTCGCACATAATTACAGACGGAAGTCTTGCAAGAGATGTTGGTGTTAAATATGGCGGAACTGTAAATCCAATTAATAAAGATAACATAGACGTTGCATACAAATCCTTAACCATGTTTAATCCTGAGCACATGAAAACCAGATTAAACGAAGTTTCAATGAACAATTGGATGCTTTGCATAAATAAGGCATTTGAAAAAAGCAACATTAATATAAAGGAACTTGGCTATTTAGCGGTTCTTCATTTCAAAAAATCAATGTACGAATACATGCTAGAAAAATTAAACTTAACAAAGGAGGAATCAATTTACTTAAGCAATATTGGTCACGTAGGACAAATTGACCAAATAATATCTTTACAATTAGCAATTGAACAAAATAAAATTAAACAAGGAACCGTAATTGCAATGGTTGCTGCTGGCATTGGTTATGCTTGGGCTGCTAACGTAATAAAATGGGGATAAAAAACAAAAACATAGGAGAACAAAATGAAAAAACTACTTTTTCTACTAATCGCATTAATTTCTATTTCCTTTATCTCTTGTAGTAAAGACGATAATGTTACTGACCCAACAACAAAAGTTGATCCATGGGTTGGAACTTGGTTAAGTGCTGATGCAAACGTTGCACCAATTCTTGTAGCTTTATTTAGCTATGATAGTGTTAGAGTTACAATGAATGCAGATAAAACTCTTAAACTAGATTCACACATCAAAGATGGTGCATGGTCAAGTTTAAACGGAGTTTATACCGTTACTAAATCTACTACAGGTGATATTCATTCAATTAGTATTAACTACACTGCTTTTGAACAAGAAGGAATTTTTCAAGTAACATCTGGCACTCCCGACAAATTTAAATTAGAAGCCGTTCAAACAGTTCCTGATATTGGTGCAGTTCCAAGAACACCAGCAACTGGATTTGGTTCTGATGCAGCTTTAGGAACTTTCAACATTCAAAATTACGTTAGAGTTAAATAGTAATATTTTGGAGAAGCTTATTGCTTCTCCTTTTTTTAAATCTCAATAACATTAATGAGTAAACAAATGAAACGAATACTTACAATAATATTATTATCCATATTCTTTTCAACACAACTATTTTCTCAGATAACACAAAATTTTGAAGAGGAAAAAGTAAAGGAAGAGAAGAAAGAATTTAAATTCATTGGATATTACTTCATGCGTTCAGAAATATCCAATATGTATCCAACAAACGAATTTCTTAAAGGACAAGTTGTTGGTCGATTATTTGGCGGTAATACTACGCAAACAGGAAAAGACGTAAGATATACTGAACAAAGATTTATTCCTATAATATCCTACACTCCACGTCTGTTTGATGGCTGGGCAACAATGCGAATGTCTTTTGAGTTTGACTGGACTTGGGGTGATGCAAATTATGGAGCTGGTGGCAATTTTGGGGGTGCTTTTGGTGCCGACTTTGTTAACATGCAAACACAAAATTTATTCATCGAATTTCGTCCACAAAAAAACTTATTTATAAATGTTGGCTTAACAAGAATTTTTGATAATATCAAAGTTCCTGCTTATACATTATCTGAAGACCTTTACTACACTGGTTTCCGGCTTGCTTTATGGGGTTCTGATGGAACTGGAATTGCAGCTCATTATCTTCTTAATGATCATAGATTCAAAATTGGTGCTTATCAACTTTACGAAAACAATGTTCAAGAAAATGATGATGTTACTTTAGTTGAATTTGATTATGAATATGATTTTGATATTGTGAATTCTGCCGGATTAGCAGCCTACTACTTACGAGATAGAGGAAATGGCGAAGGCGGAGTTTCAATTCTTGGTCAAGGATTAAATTCTGGATTAAGTAACTACAATGGTGTTTTCAATTTTAATTTTGGTAATGAACCATATACTGCAGATATAGTTTGGTTGGGAACACATTTTCACGGAAATCCAACTTTGAAACAAGGCAGATTTGGTTATACTGGTTTTGCTTTTGCAAATATTGGCGTCGCCAAAACTGCAATTCAAACTGTTGATATTTTTGGAATAGCCGCAAACTTAAGGCTTTCTTACAAATATGGAAAAAACTCAAATGATTTTGTAGCATTTGATGGTACTTTTGCTACAGGCGATGATAACAACATTACTGACAATAAATATAGCGGCGTATTAACTGGTAATAACTGGACTTCACCAGGCGCAGTTTTTATTAGTCATGGTTTATATCTTTTACTTCCACACGGAAATGTAGTAAACAGATTTAATGCCGCAGTTGTTGATATTCAAAACAATGGATTTGGAATGATGGCTGGAGCACTCACTGCTTCTTATGATATTGTCCCAAACAAATTTAAAATTA